>DAOVGO010000202.1 GCA_030672345.1 Methanosarcinales archaeon
TGCGTCAGGACGAACTGCCTGCTTGCCAGAGACGGGATCGGAGATGGTGACCCCGCCGATGTGGGGCAGGCGGTCAGGAGAGCAAACGTCTGCATCAAAGACGCAAACCAGATCATAAGGGAGATGTTCAGGGAACTGCGCGAGTACCGGGCTGGTACAGTAGCACTGAGCGGAACCGGCACGTTATCGGCAGAAGGCTCTGGAACCGCTCTTGTCAGGGGCGAGATCGAGATGCAGCTTGCGGCAGACGCGGGCTCGCTCTCGGTCTGTGACCGCGCTGGCGACATGGAGATTGCGGTCACTGGAGACGGCACCAGATCAGAGGACGGCTCGATCGTGGTCTACACCGGATTTAACGGCAGTGCGGCGATCACAGGCAGCGACGTGGTCGTGACGATCACCGGAACCGAAATCGATCTCACCGTGGACGGTACTGGAACTGCAATTCTCATCGGAACCGGATCGTACGAGGTTACAGATGGGCGGTCTGGCGAGTGGCGCAACCCTGATCTGGTGAAATCGGGACCAGTGGTCGTGAGCGAAACAGCGGTCGAGAGTGAAGGCGACGACGGAAGCGGAGACGAAGCTGGAAGCGAAGCAGAGGATGGAAGCGAGAGTGAAGCCGAAGACGGAACTGACACTGGAAACGAAACCGCAGACACAGGCGAGGAGGTGTGAGATGAACGTCAGATACGTAGTCCTGGTGCTCCTTCTGGCAGGAACCGTGCTCTCTGGGTGCGTCGATGAGAAACCGGAGAGCTCGGTGCCAGACACACCGCCGGAGTCGGACGAGGCTCAGGTGATGGACATAGCATCCAGCGAATTCGCGGAACTCGAGTTTGAGGATCTGGAGCGCGAACTTGCGGAACTTGAGGCGATGCTTGACGAGATCGACACCGAGAGTGACCTGTTGGCTGAGGTAGACGAATCAATGTTTACCTGAAAGCCTCCTCTCTTTTTTTGGTGCTTCTCCACCTTTGCTGAGATGATAGGGAGATTGGGCGTTTCATGTTCTCAAACCTCACATTCGCACCCCCGTTCCCGGAGGATCCGGACCTGTTCCTCGTACGAAGTGATAAACTCGGTCTGTTCTGCATCTCCTGTCGCAAGCCTTGCATCAAGGGGCGTATGATGCTTGTAGCCTCGATTCGTCATCTCCTCGACCAGTTTCTCGTGCCTAATATAGAGGGCTCTCAGTCTCCCCTTCCAGCGCAGGGTCTCAGGATGGTTCGAGTACGCTTTCTTGTTATTGGTTATTATCGACCACATAGCATGAAGCTCCCTGTGCTCGCCAAGCAGATGGTTGCGGCATAATTTATTGGGGGGTATGTCCCAGATTCTCATAAACTTGCCCTCAAACCGGTTTTTTCAAAGTACATGACACCATCTTCCTCCTTTACCACTGAAAATCCGTTTCTGCGATAGAGATTGATTGCACCCTTCAGCCGCACGTCCGTCTTGAGTATAACCGTTGAATAGTTATCCTCTGCAAATTTCAAAGCTCGGGTGAAGAGTGCTCTCCCGAAGCCTCTTCCTCTGAAGTCCTTTCTTACATAGATGCGCTTTATCTCGCATTTCTTATCATCGATCCGCCTCACAGCACTCGTACCTATAATCTTGCCATCCACAACCCCTATGTAGAAGATTCCACGGTTCTGCAGGTAATACCCCTCGATATTACCCAGATCAAAGTCCTTTGCAGGATCATACTCAAAACCCTCCTCGTTTAACACTCCCAAAACCAGTTCCTTCACCGCATCGGTCGCATCGGTCCGGGATCCGGGGAATATTTCGATTTTCATCATCGAATAGCCCTCCGGATCATTCAGGAAGTCGAGTACGATCGTTTGCAGGATCTCTGTGCCTGTCATGAGCACGTCCTCGTCGATATCGAACCTGCTCGAATGGTTGCCCTCTACGATCCCTTTTTTCACATTCCTCGTCCCGAGCAGGAGATATGTGCCTGGCACCCTCTCAAGATAGAACGCGAAATCCTCGGATCCGAAGATCGGTTCAGCCTCACAATCGACCAGAGGGAACTTTTTCTGTAGTGCGGCACCCACAGTTTCCGTAAATGCTCTATCGTTCACGAGCACCGGGTAGCCATGGAGTACATCGAGATCGTACGCCGGAAGGTCAGCGACCCCGTCTTTCCTGTACGCATCCATCAGGGCATCAAGCGTCTGCTCAATCGTTCCCTCGATCGTCTCTGTGTCGTGATCATCAAACGTGCGGAAGCTTCCGAGCATATCCACCTCATCCGGCGTCCTGTTGAACTGTGCACCCCCGTTTATCCTGCCGACGCCGAGAACGTACCCTGTCTGCTCGATTCTGCTCCTGACCCGGGCATTAATGGTGCGGATGAAATCCGACGCGATGAGGATCGGATCGATGCAGTCCTCTGGATTGGAATGATGCCCGCCTTTCCCGGTGATCTTTATGGAGAATACGTTTGCGCTTGCCATGAACCTGCCCGGTCGAAACGCGATTCTTCCGAGATCGATGTAACCAAAGATATGCATCCCGATGATCGCGTCCACACCGTCGAGTCCATTTTCCGCGATCACCCGTGCGGCACCCCCTGGCGGCTGCTCTTCAGCGGGCTGAAAGATCAGTCTGACGCTTCCGGGCAGACTCTCGCGCATCTCCTGAAGGATGCGTGCGGCACCGAGAACCATTGCGATATGCCCGTCGTGCCCGCAGGCATGCATGATGCCAGCGTTTTCTGAGATGTAATCCCTGTTCAGCGCGGTCGGCTCTTCTGATACCTCGAGCGCATCGATATCGCTCCTGAGCGCGATGCAAGGACGCGGCGCACGTCCGTGGATCGTTGCGGCAACTCCGGTCCCGGCTATCTTTTCAGGTTCGATCCCGAGGTCGTTTAAGGTTTTTATGATCTTCTCCTGCGTTTTGAACTCCTTGAAACTCAGTTCAGGTTCCCTGTGGAATTCACGCCTGAGCCGGATGATCCAGTCTTTGAGAGTGGGATGGGTCATGTTTGTTTCCTCTGGACTTTGGTCTGGGTTTTGGGTTTTGGTGAATTGCGCAAGTTGCGTATGGTCGTTTTCCGAGACTTAATTTCTTCTGTCAGTTGAAATAACAGTACGTGTCCAGGATTGTCTTGTGGTAAATCGGCACCGACTGCGCAGAAGCCCGGCGCCAATGGGCGAGCAGCAATAGAAGGAAATGGTGGAGTCAGTGTAAATCTGTGTCTAAAAATTTTGGCTCTCTGATATCTCGCGTGGCAGTGGACCAAAACTTCGTCAAATCAGAGACTTTTTAATTTTTTCTGGTCGAGTCGAAAAATTCCAAAAACAAGTCATACAGGAGACAGATATTCCAAACATTCTCCCCAAACAACGGAAAACAATACCTGAAATTTGCAAACTGATCCAAATCTCAATAAAAATGGGGAGTTTAATCCCATTCATGGTAGGTGGTCCAGGTAATCATAGATCAGAGTCTTCAGATCGTCTCTGCTGATTACTGTCCCGATAGGTGGTTTTAGATAGTCGTATATTGCAGTCTTCAGCTCGTCCCTGTCTATGTATCCATTGCCGTTGGCGTCGTAGCGAGCTATCGGACCCCAGCTCGTCTCTGTCAGCTCAATTTCTCTTAGCGCACCATGTACTTCGTGATGTTCATATATTTCAACCATCCACCCATCAACGTAATACGTTCCAGGTGGCACTGGAATCCCATCGTCATCAACCCGATTCCAAATACCGTTGAGCAACACCTTTGTTTCACCATGATCTATTGGTACCTCTGCTATGTGCCAAAAACATACTAAGGGACAGTCGTAAACAGGCATTACTGTCTCGTCGATTACACTAAAATCAGCGAGGCATGTGCTATTATTCCATTCACAGTACCCGAAGACCAGAGTTACATCAGGGCCATTGTTTGTAACTGTTATTACTACGTTTACGGGTTCCCCTGAGCGGTATATATCCTTGTCCGTTGTGACATTGACGACAAGGTTTGCAGGAACCTTGCAGTACCTCCAGTCTGTAATGCTGACACCGTCATCGTCTGTAACAGTGCAGGAAACAAGATACGTTCCCGGCTCGGCATAGGTGTGCGAGGGTGATGACCCTGTTGAGGTCTGACCATCGCCGAAGTTCCATTCGATATCGGCGATGGTCCCATCCGCGTCGTTTGTTATTAACTCAAAGTCCACCGTGAACCCATGGGGGAATGCATTGAAGAACATAAGGGGTGCCCTGTTGTCGCTTTCACGATTGTCAAGACAATCAAGCAAACTGTAGGCATCGTTTGCCATCTGGTGTTCGATGCGGGTCATCTCGGCGACTGATGGAACTCCCTCAGCACGCCAGTGGGGCAAGAACGTGTTAACGACCACGTCAAATATATGAGCCTCAACCGGAAAAGTACTCGCTTGCGTAGTCGCCTCGTTTCCCTTGCTATAGAGAGACTTTGCACGGTCGTACATGTCGCCGCTGCGGAGACACTGCGGGATGTTGGAAACTTTTACCCATGTCGGAACTGCAATACCATAATTTGTTTGCCCCAAAATGACCCACATAGTAGCCAACGCAGGATCTTCATACGAAGCAACGCCATGCACAGCTATCGCCGACCTGGTTGTACTTCTTGAAATTGTTGAATAAGTTCGTCCGGGACCATAGCGCACAAACTCGAAATCGTTCGCATAGTCGTTACCCTGAGTAATCGTTCTGGCGCTTAGTTCATCGATACCGACCAATCCTTTTACGTTGTACGTGCCACTATTATCGCGGCCGCCTATGCTCGTATCGTCAGTCCCGTCCGATCTCTGATGAAACTCGTTGGCACGAACGACAAAACCACGAAGACCCTGTGCCTCACGGTCAGGGTCCATGCTGTCGTACTCCCAGACCCAGTCAGCCCTGTTAACTTCAAATATGATGGCATCTCCATCTGTGTCAATGAAGGGGAAACAGCCTGATGCGCTGCATGTACCTGCGTTGACTTCTGAGTGAATGTAATTTCTGATCTGATCAAGGCTATCGTAGTTTTTCAGGATATGCCGCTGAAATAACGAGTTGGGGGCGTCTCCCTCGGTAAGTTTAACCAATGAATTTCCCGTAGCCACCCCAGCCTCGTTCAGTCCCATAAATATACCTCCGCCCTCGCTGCGCACGCCAATGTAATCATAAGGAACGCCTGCGGTATAACAAAGCTGCTGACGTTGAGGTTTGTCGCTAGAGACATCACGGACCTTCCAGAGAATGGGGCGACCGTCTGCAGTCACGTATCCATTGGCCACACCGATGGTACAACCCTCTGAAGTCACCTCGCCTTCACTTCCTCCGGCGTTCTCGTTAATGGCAGCGCAAATGCCGCCAGTCAGTCCTGCAAGCGCAAGCAGCGCGACCGATGCGATGAGCATGGTTGCTGCGATAACTCCTGCAGTCGTTCTATCGTTACTGTTGTTTCTATCCATGTTGTTGAACCTCCCAAATTTGTGTTTCAGTCGCTACCTGCGCCGCAGTGATGCGGGGGCTGCCCAATCTCCGCGCAAGGTTAAGAGCCGCGGCACGGGCTTGCGCCACTTTCTATAGGTGCGCCAGGTAATCATAGATCAGAGTCTTCAGATCGTCTCTGCTGATTACTGTCCCGATAGGTGGTTTTAGATAGTCGTATATTGCAGTCTTCAGCTCGTCCCTGTCTATGTATCCATTGCCGTTGGCGTCGTATCGAGCTATCGGATCACCTG
>DAOVGO010000060.1 GCA_030672345.1 Methanosarcinales archaeon
CCAGCTGGACTTTGTAACTGCGAAGACCTGCCTGTATATCACCTTCTCCTCGACGCTGAAGAGTTTAACCTCACAATCAACGACATTAGACAGTTTCTCGAGCAGTACGTTCTTGTAATTCCATCTCGTGAACATATAGACCATATTCACGTCGTTTGCCCGTGCTTCCTCATTCAACCGCTCGATCAATCCGAGTGTCTGATCAAAGCCGATCGAATCAAGGAGTGTTGCGATATTCTCGATCACCGCAGTCCCTCCTGCGATGTCAGAGATCGCGTTTTTGACCGTTGCCTCGCTCTCTGCAAAATCATCGATCACATACCTGCCGATTGCAGGCATCCCCATCATCGGGGATATGGAATCGATAAAAAATCCCTGATCCGAGTCAAGAAACGATCGCAAATCCCAACCATACCTCTGAAAGGCGTGCTCGATCTCGACAGGGGTTTTCGTGTTTGTATAGATGAAGCCAGTCTCTTTATCGCATCGCATACGCTCGGCAATGATCTGATATCCGAAGACGTCCGATGCGACGCCCGGCATCGCCGTAAAGAGCATCGACGCCCCGGCAGGCATGCCGCCGCCGAGCATATCATCGAGCATCGGAATGTATGTCCTGCGGAGTTTGCCGCCAGTGTCAGTGAGAGCGATAGCCGCCATGCTACACCTCTTCAAGGATCTCCTGCACCTGTTTCGCCCGTACTTCGATCTCCATCATGATCAGTCCGAGTTGCGCGCCGGTTTCTGCCAGTGCGATCAGGACCGCCTTTTCGCCGGCTGGCTGGAGCAGTATCGTGCCCTGGTCGGTCTTTACATGAATATCATTCACCGCTCCGATCCCCATCTGGGTGCTTGCGGTCTCTGCGCTCGCCATGATCGTGGAACAGAGCGCAGCAACGATCCGCTCGTTCATCTCGGGAGGCATACGTGACGTGATCAGCAATCCTTCCTTGGAGACGACGCCGACCGCCCTGATCTGTCCGACTTCCCCGAATCTGGAGAGAATCTTGTCCAGTCTTTCTTTCTTGGTTTCAGGCATTCGCTTCACCTACTCGATCAACTCAAAGGTCACCACACAGTCCCCGAGTTCTGCGGTTCTGTTCGTTATTCGTATCTGAAACTCATCCCCAAAAACCTTTCTGGCGGCTGATGCTGCGTAAAAGCCGGGCGGGCAGAGAACACACGATTCGATTCCTTTTTCACGCAGGTACTTCAGTGCGAGTGTGTTGATGCAGTTTTTTACGCTGCACCTGACCTTTGTTTCATCGGTTATGCAGTGTATCTCGTCAGCAACACCGAGCCCGACAAGCAGTTTTGCAAGATCCTTCATGAACTCAGGCATGGGTTTTCCTGGTTTGAACTTGATTCCAAACTCCTTTTCAGTAGCAGTGATCAGATCGACACCGACCAGCGGCACCACCGTGGTCTGCATGATTGCTGCACCCTCTCCAAGCGTCTCCTTCAGCGCCCGCTCGAATGCATAAGAGATCGCGTTGTAAACAACATAATCCACCTTCTCTTTGCGCCATTTTTCAGTCATGATTCCTCCTCTTCGATCATTGCTATCACCTCACACCCCTCCCCTGGCTTGAGTTTTGCATAGCCCTCGCCGCTTGTGCCTTTCACGGCATCAATGGCACCCCTGATGATTCCTGGAATCGGGCATACCGACGTCTCGAAGGGCACTCCTCCGATCTTACTCGGACAGACATTGCAGTCCATGATCTTGAGCGTGACCGAACCGGCATGTCTGGTGATCTCAAACCGGTCTCCGAACTCAAGCTCGCGTGCAAGAATATCGATCAACTCATGTATCGGCGTATCCCTGCTCACCAGACCTTTCTCAAGGAGTATTTTACCGATTTCAGCACCGATATATGAAGTGAACAGGTTTGTCAGCTCCTGACTCGATTTTCCGAACAGTTCGCTGACTGCTGTTCCAAGTCCCATGAATGTGCGGTGCAGATAATCCGTACTATTGGTCATCAAACTCTCCTGTTATCAAGGACGCCATAAACACTGTAATACAATTGTAATCTGGACATGGTCGGTACATAAGTTTACCGCATTCTTCCGGATGGCTCGCAATCAACCCCTTCCGAGTGCCCAAGGGTGTCACATCCCGGTGTCATCCATGTCATGCCCGCTTAAATCTGGCTTCGCACCCTCCATGTAGATCGTCTGCGTGGGATACGCAATCTCAACACCCATCTCTTC
>DAOVGO010000067.1 GCA_030672345.1 Methanosarcinales archaeon
TCTTTTCTCAGGACCATCAGGCACAGGTAAAACCATGACTGCCGAAATTATCGCGAGGGAAGCATCATTAGACCTCTATAAGATTGACCTATCACATGTGGTCAGCAAGTACATCGGTGAAACAGAAAAGAACCTGAGGAAAATTTTTCAGGAAGCCGAGACCAGTAACGCCATCCTGTTCTTTGACGAGGCTGATGCCCTTTTTGGGAAACGGTCAGAGGTCAAAGACTCCCACGACCGCTATGCAAACATCGAGATCAGCTATCTGTTGCAGAAGATGGAGGAATACGAGGGTGTATCCATCCTTGCCACCAACCTGTACCAGAATATGGATGAAGCGTTCGTGAGGCGGTTGCAGGTCATCATCGAGTTTCCGTTTCCGAATGAAGAATACAGGCGGCGCATCTGGGAAGTGATCTTCCCGGGAGAAGCTCCGCTTGGCGATGACATAGACTTCGGCGTCCTTGCACGCGAGGTCAGACTGGCAGGCGGAAACATCAAGAACATCGCGCTTGCAGCTGCATTCTACGCCGCCGAGGATGGCGGAGTCATCCAGGTCCAGCACCTTGTGCGAGCGGCGCAACGGGAGTATCAGAAGCTGGGACGGTCATGGGATGGGATTCAGCACGGTGAGGAGGTGTTTCCGTGATCCGTGATCTGAGCGAAACATTGCGAAGGATCTTAACCCAGACAGGCCTGCCATCGGAGTTGGCCGCAGCGCAGATCGTATTCGACTGTCCTACGGAGCCATTCAATCCATCGCAGACGACAGTGGATCTGTTCCTGTACGACATTCGCGAGAACGTCGAACTGCGGAGCAACGAGCCGATCGTTGAACGTTTGAATGGACAAGCCCGTATTCATCGCCCCCCGATACGTGTGGCATGTTCGTACATCGTAACAGCATGGCCGAAAGGTGGGGCAGAACTGGCACTGCAGGAGCACCGTTTGCTCAGTCAGGTGCTGCAGGTTCTTTCGCAATACTCGACGATTCCGGAGAATTTCTTGCAGGGCAGTCTTGCAGGGCAGGAGCCGCCACTACCGATGATGGCATCGCAGGCAGACGGTCTTAAGAATCCGGCTGAGTTCTGGACCGCGCTTGGCAGTACGTTGCGCCCGTCGCTAATCGTAACGGCGACGATCGCTATGGACGTGCTCAAACCAGAGACCGCGCCGATGGTCATCACCGAGGATATTCGTCTGGGTGCGCGGACCTCTCCCGATGAAGAGAAGATCTCACCTGAAACGCTGGAAGAATTCTTCCGCATCGGCGGGCAGGTCACTGACGCTACAAACGCGCCGGTGGCGAATGCAACTGTAATGCTTGTCGAGCATGGTCTCACCACAGAGACCGACTCTGATGGGCGTTACAGTCTGGGCTCGATAAAATCAGGCATCTACACTTTGCGTGTGCAATCAGGCGATGCAGCACCACAGGAGCGTGGTATCACTGTACCAGCATCGTCTGGGCGTAATTATGACGTGAAGTTAGTGTAGTATGCGATTTTATCACCATCTAACCTGAAAGGAGGATAAGTAAATGAATAAAAGTATAAAGGAGGAAAATTATGCCGGAGTATCTATCACCTGGCGTATATGTTGAACAAGTGCCGCCTTCGGCGCGACCTATCGCCGGCGTCGGGACAGGGACGGCAGGATTTATTGGCATCGTGCCTGACAGTGTCACGCTCCCGGCTCCCATCAAGGGGAAGGCTGGCAAGTTCACACCTGTTACTGTGAACCTGGCAACCCCTGCCAGAGAGGCGAAACTCATCACCAGCTGGTCAGAGTTTGTAAAGAATTTCGGCGACCTGGTGGGAGAAGAGCAAGAGCCAACCGCAACAGAGGCGACCACACCAGTGATCATTGACAACGGTTACCGACGCCTCGCTCATGCAGTCTATGGCTTCTTCGCTAATGGCGGGACCCGCTGCCATGTTGTGCGGATTACCAGTGCTGCTGATCTCGGTGATGCATTGGACGCCTTCGCCGCCATTGACGAAATCGCCATCGTCGCAATTCCGGGAGTCACCACCACTGCAGAACAGGTAGCTGTCATTGACCACTGCGAGAAGCTCGAGGATCGCTTTGCTGTTCTGGATGGAACGCAGACGGATGACTTCACAGAGCTTAAGATTCGGGGGGGTACGCCTGGTACAGATGATACATCGGGCACGCCGGGCACGAGGTACAGCAGCTATGCTGCCATCTACTTCCCATGGATCAAGGTCTTTGACCCCGCGCAGAAGCTGATGGAACCTACTAAGGACGGCAATATCATCGTTCCACCGAGCGGGCACATCGCAGGTGTGTATGCCCGTGTGGGCGGGGAACGCGGATCTCACAAGGCTCCAGGCAATGAGGTGATTCGCGGCGCGCTCGATGTGGAGCACCGCCTGACAAAAGCCGACCAGGACGGGCTCAATCCCAAAGGCATCAACGTCATCCGCTCCTTTGATGGCAACATCAAGATCTGGGGTGCGCGCACGCTTGGAGGCGATGACAACGGTGAGTTC
>DAOVGO010000145.1 GCA_030672345.1 Methanosarcinales archaeon
AGTGGTCCTGGGTGTGTGAAAGGCGGGTTTACGTGTGGTAGATACACCATATACATGGAACGCAACGGTTCGCATTTCATCTCATGAATTTCACGACATCGTGCAGTCCCGCGGTCTCCCGACTACTCATCGAAATAGATCATCGCCACGCCGCTGCACCGAAAGGCATGGATAAGATCACGGGTGAGCAGCACATCTATAACCTTCTCTGCAACCGTCTCGCTGATCTGAAATCTCGATTCCTGCATCAGAACGAGATCCTTCCGTTTAATGATTTTCTTGCATTTTATATGTTTCTTGTCATATTCGCATTTGTTGTATTTCTCGCACCGCCGCACCCGCTCATACCGCTCCATGAAACTCGCAAGCCCGTACCAGCTATGTATGTTGTACATTCCCTTGATTCCATAGAGGTTCGTCACCGTCCGCTTTGACATGGTGGAGTATTAAAGACCTATAAACACTTATAATAATCGATATCAACAGATAAGAACAGCGCAGAGCTTCAGCACATGTATCGCTCAATAATTGTGTTTATTGTATATAAACGTAGCGATGGCTTAGTAACATCTTAACCGAACACCGATGGGAGCCGCTTAAAAGCGTGATTCGCCAGTCAGGATTGACAGAGGAGGAATTTTTTGGCGGTGATTGATCTACCGTATCTCCCCGCCCAGCCGACGCATATCCCGAACAAAACCCGGGTACGAGACCGCAACCGATTCCGCAGTATCGATCTTGGTATCGCCAGCCACCATCCCTGCGACAGCAAGTGCCATCACGATTCTGTGATCATCCCAGCCATGAAGCGACGCCCCGTGAACCGCACCGCCATGAATCACGAGTTCGTCCTCAGTCTCAACAATATCCACGCCCATCTTCGCAAGCTCAACAGCCATCGCATGGAGCCGGTCGGTCTCCTTGTATCTGACATGCGACGCGTTCACAATCCGCATCTCGCCTGATGCGCATGCGCCGAGCACCGCAAGCGTCGGCACGAGGTCAGGCGTTCTGCCAACATCGACCGTAACACCGTGTAGATCGCTCCGGTTGACTGTTACCTCGCCTGCTTCCTGATTCCAGACGATATCAGCCCCCATCTCTTCAAGAATCCGGATGATCGCTGAATCGCCCTGGCGAGATGGATATAGGTTCCGGATCGTGACGTGATCACCAGAGAGCGCACCTGCTGCAAGCAGATACGACGACGACGAGAAATCCCCGGGCACCGTGTATCTTCTGAGATCAAACCTCTGATTTCCCTCGATTACGAACCTCAAACCACCGGAATCGTCTCTTTCATCGATCACGATCCCTGCCTCGCGGAGCACCTCAAGCGTGACATCGACGTACGGTCTCGACTTGAGTTCGCCCTCGATCGCGATCGTGGAGTCCTCATTTGTGAGTGGACATGCGATCAGGAGTGCGGATATGAACTGCGAACTGATCGATCCGCTGATTCGCGTGCTTCCGCCCTTGAGTGGTCCCCGCACCACAATCGGAGCAGTCCCGTCTCCTTTTGTCGAGAATACGTCCGCACCAAGATCACGAAGCGCATGGAGAAGCGGTCCATTCGGACGCGTCCTGATGGATGCATCGCCTGTAAGCACGCTTGTGCCCGGCGCAAGCGATGTTATCGCCGTAAAGAACCTTAGCGTCGTTCCCGAGTTCAAGACATCGATCACGTCATCAGGCACCACCGGGCGTGGCACGCCTCTTATGGTCAGCAGGTCACCTGCCTCTGATACCTTTACATCGGCGCCGATGCTCCTTGATGCGGATATTGTCGCCTTCACGTCCGCTGAGAGGAGCGGACATGCGATCTCGGATTCGTTTGACAGGGAGGCTACCACGATCGCCCGGTGGCTATAACTCTTGGACGGCGGTGCTGCAATCGTGCCTGTGATCGTTGACCGGTCGATGCTGAGATGGGTATTCACAACATTCGTTCAACCGCAAATATTATAAACACTCCACACGATATAATTCACAGGGGTAGGTTGTGTGGATATAATCAACGTGGTACAGGGGCTTGGCGCTGGCATCTGCGTCCTTGATACGGATCTGCGGATACGGTATGCCAATGACTGGTATGCGCATGTAATCGGCGATGATACGGGTAAGTATTACTACGAGCGGTGCGGGTATGAACCGAGCATACATGACCGGATCTCGATGTCGTTTGAACAGAACAAACCCATAACCATCATCCAGACCATGTGCGGTAAGGATGGTAGAAAGTTTGACGCAACACTCTCAATCGTTCCGCTTGTCGATTCCTTCGACAAAACGTTCGCAGCCATCGAAATCGTGCAGGATGTTGTCTCTTACACGAATATAAGCAACGAGATCAAGAACATATTAACCGAAGAGCAGATCGATGCACATTTTGGCATATACGTGCGAGACGATGAGGGAAAACTTGCTATCATCGATCAGGCACCTATCGAGTCGACATCCGATCTCCCTCACGAGACCGACCTGCTCGGACCGCCCCCCGTGATATTTGGGCGATTTGAAGAGCACACGGAGTGTATAGCCGGCATCTCCGAGTTGAGCAAGGTGACAGAGGATCTGGCGCAGTCGAATACCGAGCTTACCGACCTTATTCGGGCGAGGGACGATGCCCTGCACACGGTGGCGCACGAACTGCGAAATCCGATCACCGCAATCCATGCGTACGCCGAACTGCTACATGACGAACGGTTCGGCAGCCTGAGTGAGAAGCAGAAGAACGCTCTCGCCAAGATCCTCAAGAACAGCGACAACATCGCATACCTGATCACTGATATACTCGATGTCAGCAAGATTCGGTCAGGAAAACTCACTCTAAATCTTGAAGAAGCCAATATAACCGAGATGATCGATGAAATCGTGGGTAACATAAGATCGCTTGCAGATGAGAAGAACATTCGCCTGGACATCGATCTAAGTGACGTGCCTTCGGTTAAAATCGATCGTAACCAGATTTCAAGGTCTGTCATCAACCTGATCGACAATGCGATCAAATTCACGCCGGAAGGCGGGCGTATTCTGGTTACAGCAAGAGACGCGAGGGATGTCATCGAGATTGCGGTGTCTGACAGCGGCATAGGGATCGCTGCTGATAAACTGACGCGTGTGTTTGAGGAGTTTGAGCAGGCAGGGTATCGCAAGGGCACAGGTCTTGGTCTTGCGATCGTGAAGAAGATCGCCGAGTTACATCACGGATTGCTCGAAATACAGAGCGAAGAGGGGAAGGGGAGCACGTTTACTATCATATTACCAAAAGGTGATTTAATTGAGAGTTAAAACAGGAATCAACGGATTTGATGATGTGGTTCAGGATGGGCTCATCCAGAACCGGGTTTATGTATTGAGTGGACCTCCCGGCAGCGGGAAAACCACATTTGGCGTTCAGTTTCTTGCGTATGGGGCAAGCATCGGTACACCCGGGCTGTATGTGTCACTGACGCGTGGCGCAAAGACCACCTTTGAAAATATGTCCGGATATAACATGAATATACCGATGCTGACCAAACGTAACGAATTGTTCTTTATAGACGTCAAATCGGTGCTGGATTATAGGGATTCTGATACGAGCACCAGCCCGTCCACCATCTATGCAGGGATACTGGACTTTGTAAACAAGCATTCGATCAAGCGTCTGGTGATCGATTCG
>DAOVGO010000048.1 GCA_030672345.1 Methanosarcinales archaeon
CTGTACGGATCCAGCGCAGCCTCGATTTCATCCGCGCCGAGATGCGCAGTGACGGCATCTCGCTTAAGCAGCGCGTCTTTAAGACTCATGCCGCCCTCGTGCGCCGCAATCGAGCAATCCCGGATGATGCTGTGCGCTTCCTGTCTGCCAACATGCTCTGCAAGCACGATCATCACCGATTCTGCCATATTAAGCCCACCAAGCAGATCCAGATTCCGCCGGATATTCTCAGGATAGAATTGTAAACCGCTGATCACCTTTGTTGTGAGGTTGATCAGGTGATCTGTGAGCACACACGCCTCCGGAAAGACGATTCGCTCGCAGGATGAGTTTGTGAGGTCACGCTCATCCCAGAGTGTGTTATTCAGAAGTTCAGGCTCAACCATCGCTCGAACAATCCTTGCAAGCCCGCATACCTGCTCTGACTTGATCGGATTGCGTTTGTGCGGCATCGTTGAGGATCCGACCTGTTTCTTCCCGAACCCTTCCGCGATCTCCGCGATCTCGCTTCGCTGCAGGTTTCTCACGGCTGTGCAGATCTTGTCAAGCGTCGTTGCGGTGTTTGCCATCCACATCACGAACTCTGCGTGCCGGTCACGCTGAACGATCTGGTTTGCGACCTCGACTGATCCGATGCCTAAATATTCCATCGTCTTCTTCTGAATCTCGATACCTTTTCCTTTGCCACCGCTGCCCGTGCCAAAGGAAGCCTGCGTCCCGACTGCGCCCCCGATCTTGCCCACCACGATTCTTGGAGTCAGCTCGTCAAGCCGTGTTATGTGTCGGTCGATCTCGCACGCCCATATCGCAAACCGGAGCCCATACGTCGTTGGAATCCCGATCTGCCCGTGCGTGCGCCCGGCGCAGACCGTCTCTTTGTGCGCATCAGCCTGCCTGACAAGTAGATCGAGCAAAGCGCATAGCTTCTCCCTTAGGATGCTGATTGCATCGCGCATCTGAAGCGCGGTCGCGGTATCAAGGATGTCGCTTGATGTCGCACCGAAATGCACCCATTTTCCCGCGTCGCCGCACTGCTCTGCGATTGCGAGCACGAGAGCCATCACATCATGGTGAATCTCGTCCTCGATCTCATTTACCCGGTCAAGTGAGACTGCGCGGACTTTTTCTGCGATAACGCCTGCATCTGCTGCCGGGATCAATCCTGCGTCAGCTTCTGCCCGTGCGAGCGCGCTTTCCACAGAAAGCAGCTTTCCAAGGCGCGTCTCCTCGCTCCAGACCTGCTTCATCTCCTCTGTCCCGTACCGGTACTCGATTGGATGGACTGCCATTCTTCTCACTTATAATGAATGAGTTTATGAATATTGCGGTTCATATTCCAATCGACGATACCATGAACGCCAACGAAGAGGTACTGGACACGATTGCCGCGAACAACGTGAAGTTCATCAGACTTCAGTTCGTGGACATCCTGGGGACCGTGAAGAATGTCGCGATACCGGCTGCGCAGATGGAGAAAGCGCTTACCACTGGAATATCCTTTGACGGGTCATCCATCGAGGGGTTTGTAAGGATCCATGAATCTGACATGCTTTTGAAGCCGGATCCGGCGACGTTCAGGATTCTGCCATGGAAGACGGGTGAGAACGATGGGGCGGTCGCCGGAATCGTCTGTGATGTGCATCTGCATGATGACACGCCGTTTGAAGGCTGCCCGAGGAATGTTCTCAAAAGAGCGATCGAAGAAGCGGAGAAGATGGGATATATCATGAATACGGGACCCGAACTTGAGTTCTTCCTCTTTGAGATGGTAAATGGCGTGCCAACGACCACTCCGCACGACTTTGGAGGATACTTTGATTTTCCGCCGGTTGATCTTGCAGAGGACATCCGCAGGGACATCGTGATCGCTCTTGAGGAGATGGGTTTTGAGATCGAGGCGTCGCACCACGAGGTCGCAAGCGGACAGCATGAGATCGATTTCAAGTACAGCGATGCGCTCACCACCGCTGACCGGGTTGTTGTCTTCAGGTATGTGACCAAAACGGCTGCGACAAACAAGAATCTCCATGCCACGTTCATGCCAAAGCCGGTCTTCGGAGCGAGCGGATCCGGCATGCACACGAATATCTCGCTATTCGACAAAAACGACGATGGCAAGAACATATTCTTTGATCCGGATAGCGATCATGAGATCAGCGATGAGGCAAGATACTTCATCGGCGGACTGCTCACCCACATCAAAGCCGTGACAGCGATCACCAATCCGCTCGTAAACTCGTACAAACGTCTCGTATCAGGATACGAGGCTCCTGTTTACATCACATGGTCCGGGGCAAACCGGAGTTCGCTCATCAGGGTGCCTGCAGCCCGGGGAACGGGCACAAGAATCGAACTCAGGTCGCCTGATCCGTCATGCAACCCGTATCTTGCATTCGCGGTCATACTGATGGCTGGACTGGATGGAATCAAGAACAGGATCGATCCGGGCGAACCGATCGAGGAGAACATCTACGAGATGGACTTTCAGGAGATAACGGATGCTGGCATCGAGACGCTCCCGACCAGCCTCAGTCTCGCGCTCGATCACCTGAAATCAGACGATGTTGTGAGGCGGGCGCTCGGGGAACACGCGTACACCGCGTTTATGCGGATTGCTTCCGCAGAATGGGATGTGTACCGGGTTCAGGTGCATCAGTGGGAACTGGACCGGTATCTGAGGTTGCTGTGAAGGG
>DAOVGO010000112.1 GCA_030672345.1 Methanosarcinales archaeon
TCAGCAAAATAACCAGATTGCACTGAATCTCACTGCATTTCCCAGAAAAATCCCGCTCATGACAGTAAGCTCCTGCTAACCCCGAGCGCGGGCATAAACACATCAAATGATCAATCAGACCAGACCCGGATGTTGCCGCGATTCCAACTCTCTATCTTCGTTATAACGCTTCATTCGATTGTAAAATTCGACAATGGACCGAATTACAATAAAATCAGATATTGTAGTATGAAAAACAACGACCTCACAACCCCAGACGTTGAACACGTCCTTATCTTGAAGACCTTCTTCATCCTATATCCGGTTTCGATGTCCCATCACATGCAAATGGAGTGCCGCCTCACCCCAGCACCTCACCCGGGTGCGCCCGCGAACCTGACCAGTGCCTCCGCCTCCATCTGGTGCAGACCCGCCGGAACGACCAGTATGTGCATGGGCGCACCAAAATCGAATGCGGAGAGATCTGGCAGGCGGGCGCACTTCACCACAACATCCGATGATCCTGCCCGCGCAATCCCGATGCCGAGAGCGTCATCGAGCAGTCCTGCCTCATCGACCCGGCCCAACAACCCGACCGCCTGCGGAATCGTCATAAACCCCTGCTCGGGATCGATATCGAGGAATAACAGCGTGTGGAGATCGTTGTCGCGGTTTTGCCGAATGACATTGTACGGGGTCTCGGAAACGATTGTCTTCGACCGAACACGATACGGAAACGGGATTGTTGCCGATTTTCCGAACCGGTAGTTCTGCAAGCCTGATAGTCCAGATACCGCAGACACAATCGATGTGCCGTGGATGATCGCTGTCTTTATGCCGAGATCGGCTGCGCGCAGGCGAAGGTCGATATGCGTCGTCGAGACCATCGGGTCCCCGCCCGATAGCAGCACCACATCCCCCCGGGTCGCATGATGCAGCCATGCCGGGTCACTCTCGATATCGTCGCGTGGAAGCACTGTGATCTTCTTCCGGTACAGTGATTCCATGCGTTCTATGGTCGTTCCCATCATTTTTGAGGTGTAAAACTCAGCAAAGACCATATCAGCAGCTCTTACCGCTCTGATACCTTTCAGAGTAATGTCCTCTTCATCGTAGAGCCCGAGACCAACAAACGTGAGCATGAGAGTGGTTCTGGCATCAGTTTATTTAAGGTGCACCACAAAAACCGGGATTATGGAGATCCACATCAGATCGAGACACCACATAAGAAGCAACAACGTGAAGAAAATCTTAAAAGAACTGGAAAAGATATTCGGTCAGTCAGATATCGATGTAGCATTCAAAGGAAAACGATTTGAACTGCTCAAAACCGGTCCTTATGACATTATACTGGTCGATGGCGAACCGCTGGTCTTCATGCCGGATAACGAACCGTTTCTCACCGTGAAAGGCGCGCTTTCGATCACACCCGCGCGGCGCGTCGTTGTGGTGGACGCTGGCGCCACCAGATTCGTGGTGAATGGCGCGGATGTGATGCGCCCGGGGATCGTGCAGGCTGATCCTGCTATCGAGGAGGGGGATCTCGTGATCGTTGTTGAGGAGTTGCATAAAAAAGCGCTTGCGATCGGGCGTGCGCTCGTTTCGGGGGACGATATGGTTGGCGAATCAGGAAAGGTTGTCAAGTCTATCCACTATGTCGGGGACCAACTGTGGAACATCGTGTGATGCTACGATTTCAGAAAAGTTTATTAACCAGTAAGAGTTATATAGGTTTGACACGCACAGTGTCGTATAGTAAAAGGTGAGTATGCCTCCATTCGCCTTTACTGTTTGAATCGCGGCGGGGTGAAGAAGTTCCTCCTCACACCCCGCGTGTGTGAGGTGGGGTTTGGGCCTTGCTATTTCTGGTGTTCGGCAACCACGCGCCTGACGGTAGTGCTTCCGATAGCGCAACCTGCCTACCGATGACCGGTTAATTATCGATCAGTTCGCTGTTGGCTTTCATTCCGGGCGCGCCTTCACAACCGAGTAGATCTCCCCGGATATCTGCTCGATGCTGCCGCTCCCATCGATTGCCGCAAGCAACCCCAGATTTCTGTAATAATCGATCAGGGGCTGCGTCTGTTTCTTATATACTGAAAGGCGATTTTTAATCGATTCTTCCTTGTCGTCGTCACGGTGGTACAGTCTCTTGCCGCACCGATCGCATACGCCCTCCTTTTCCGGAGGGTTGAATATCAGGTGGTATGTTGCCCCGCATTTGCATACGCGGCGCGCTGACAGGCGGGTGATCAACTCAGCGTCAGGCACCTCAATATTGAGCACGAGATCCAGTCTCCGGTCAAGCCCTGCAAGTATATCTACGAGCGCGTCAGCCTGCGGAATCGTTCTTGGGTAGCCGTCAAGGATGAAAGCCTTGGCACAGTCCGCTTGAGAGAGCCTATCCCTGATCATCTCGATCAACACCGAATCAGGGACGAGTTCGCCCCTGTTCATGTATTCGGCGGCGCGGTTTCCAAGTTCCGTTCCTTTTGCAGCCCGCAGGATATCCCCGGTGGAGATGTGGGGCGTCCTGAGTTTCCCGGATAACAGTGCTGCTTGCGTTCCTTTTCCGGAACCGGGAGGTCCGAGGAGTATGATATTCATCAGGTCCCACCGAAGAACGAGCGCATCATCGGATGCATCTCCATCAACTGCTCTGATGCAAGGTCCTCGTATAATCGGTACACGATGCTCACGGTCAGCAGAAGCCCTGTGCCGCCAGCCTGACCGACCGTCCCGAGCAGCGATGCAAAGAGCGTGAGCGCGCCGATGAACGCCCCGCCAAGGATCGTGACCTTTGGGATGTACCGGTCCATGACTCGCTCGATGCTCTGCGGGCTCCGCCTGAACCCTGGAATCTGCATCCCTGATCTGTGTATGTTCTGCGCAACGCTCTTTGCACCCATGCCGGTCGTCTCGATCCAGAACAGAGCAAAGATGATGCCACCTCCGATGAGCATCCCGGCATCACAGAAGACACGGAGCACGATCTGCCAGACCTCGAGCGTAACCCCCATACTTGCATATTCTGTCACTACAAGCGATGGAATCCAGTCGTACGGACTGTTAATCGGTGAAATATAGTACATTAAACCGCCAAGCGGCGTGGTCCCGGTATCTCCGCCGAACTCGCCGAGTATCGTGATTCCTTTGTTGGACAGCAGGATTCCGATCATCTGGATGTTTGCCTGCAGTGCTCTGACAAGAATCATCGGAAGCACGCTTGCATAGATCAGTTTTACCGGGAACCTGCCTCTTGCGCCGCGAACTGCGCTGTGAGCCAGTGGAATCTCGATTCTGGTACTCTCCGCGAATACAACGATCATGAATATGACAATGGTGCTGACCAGCGCAAGGAGTCCTGTGACGAGCAGTATGTCGACGATACCTTGCGGCAGTCCGAATCCGGTCTGAACCATGTATATCCACCTTGGAAATAGTCCGACCGGCAGTGAACCGGGTCCTGCTTCCGGTATCCAGTTGAAGAGACCTGTGAAGATCTGCTGGGATACGCCCGCAACGATGAAGAGTCCGACGCCTGACCCGATGCCCCACTTGGATATGATCTCGTCCATGAAGAGGATCAGCACGCCGCCGATGCATATCTGGATGAGGAGAAGAAATACGATGGCATTAAGACTGACACCGAACTCGCTGGCAACCGCGGCAGACGGCTCGATATATCCGCCCATTACCTGTGGAAGCGCGGTGAATAGGATCATCACAAAGACCAGCATCTTCTGCGCGCCCTGGAAGATCGCCTGATCCTGAGGATCGGACATATCAAGGTTGATGACCTTCGCACCGACCAGCAGTTGCAGAATGATCGATCCTGTAACGATCGGACCGATACCAAGCAACATCAGTGTTCCGCCCTGCCCTGCAAGGAATGCGCGGTACATCGCAAACATGTCGGTTGACTCAGGCGACATGCCAAAGAGCGGGATGTTTGAAAGCGCGAGATACAGTACAAGAACGCCAACAGTCCATACGAGCTTCTTCTTGAGGTGTACGTGCCCCTCGGGGCTTGCAACGGCTGGAAGTCTGGCAAGAATCGGCTCAAGCGCTTCTTTGAAACTCATTAAAACACCATTTTAGAGGGTCATTCAGAAGGTATGACCGCTGTACCGCCTGCACTCTCGATCTTTGCGATCGCAGCGGCAGAAAATGCCGGTGCAGTGATCATCATAGACTGATTCACCTTGCCAGTGCCAAGAATCTTGTTGATGCCGAGTCTGCCGGCATCGATATGTACCACACCACCCTTCTGCTCGGCGACCCCCGTGCGCAGCAATTCAGGCACCCTGCCATCGAGTTCACCGATATTAACGGTGTTTGTACCGGAAATAACTTTTTGCGGTCGTGTGAACCCGTGTTTTCCGTACGTGTACCCGCGCAGAAACGCTCGCACGGCATGGTGTTTGCATGCGCCGCATTTACCGCGTCCGCCGCGATTGCCTGCACCCCGTCTGTTCTTATGCGTACCTCCGCCACAGGTACGTGTTCCTCGGAATTTCTTTGTGTTCATCCGTATATAGCCTCTATGATTTTTTAGATTTCGCATCATGCATTCGCTTATGTCCATAACGGATTCCTACGGATATAAAGGTTATTATACCAGTAGATCAACGATTGATCATGTACGATACGGATCATGCACGGCATGGCGGCAAAACAAGCATACTTTAAATATAAAGAGATATAAGTAGTAATTACCAACATCGGAGGGATGGAAATGGCAAGCATATTCGCAAAAAATCTGTCGAAGAAGAATGTCATGAGCAGCGATGGGTCTGTGATTGGGGTGCTGTACAACATTGTGATGGATGTCCGAACCGGGGAACTGGTCAACCTTGTGGTGAAACCTGACCTATCCGTGGACAAATCCAGATACCAGATGGAAGGAAATTACATATTGATCGGCTTTGACGCTGTTCGTGCAGTCAGGGATTTCATCGTTGTTGACAAGAGAGAAGCGATGGCATAACGCCATTATAACGCTACTAAATGTCTGCAAATACACAGTATTCGTACGTATCTCCTGAAGAATCGTACGCAGAAACGCTGAGAACAGTCAAAAAACTGATGCTGATAACTTATGCTGTTCTTACGGCAGCGTTTGTCATATTCGGCATACTTGCTATTCTGCTGGTCTTCAGATTGTACAGTGGGAGTGTGCTCATCGTCTTTGATTTCATCGATTCGATGAGCTGGTGGATCGCGGTGCTGATATTCGCGCCGATCGCAGGATATGTGGTGACCTACGTAGTCGCGCCCCATCTGATACGGAAGGCTCTGTATACCGATATCGAGCTTCGGGAGGAGTCGATAGGTGTGCGCAACCAGATGATGCTGCTCGAAGAGCACGTCGATACACTCGTCTCGGTCGTGGACAGGATTCATGCTGCGTCAGATATGTGCAACGAATCTGCACGCGAGGCTGGCGTCTCTGCAAACGAGAGCAGGACCGCGACTGGCAGGCTGGAGGATGAGATTCGTGGGCTGAAGAAGGCGACTGGCAGGGCGTATGAGGTCGTCGGCTTGTTCGATGAAGCTATCGACCTGTTCAGCAAGAAAACCGCAGAGTTAAACGATGATATGGAGTCGCTTGAGAAAATTCTCGATGATCTGGCAAATAATCGGGCAAAGGTGCTCGAAGAGTCGCTGCAACCGATGAAGAACAGTCTCCTTGCGTTAAGAAAGGAGAACGTGCAGATGCACAGAGCCTCGGTGGAACGGATCAAGTCGATGGAAGATGCGGACGAGGACCTGCACGAGTTCCTGCTCGAACTGATACGCGGCGTCTCGTCAGCTTATCGCAGCCACGAGGACAAGAAACGGGTGAGTTGA
>DAOVGO010000009.1 GCA_030672345.1 Methanosarcinales archaeon
AACCGTATAACCTCTTCTCGTGTCATGCTGATGCTCATCTCGCCATCGACGGTCAGCCGATCAGGACCCCTGCGCACAAGCCGGTCAGTGCCGTCGCCAGAGAGCACGCCTTTAAGCTCGGTATCATGGACGAACGCACGCCCCGGAATGAACACAGTCTCCTTGACCTCAGCCAGATCAAGCGCCACTATGTCCTCGATCGTGATCAGACAGCCGATATCCTTGCCGACACCGACCACGTTTACGTAATCATTCTCATGTTGCAGGACCTTTGCAAGGCGCGGCGCAGCGATGCGGCTCGTCAGCACGGTCGCTTCCTTCGTGATCGGCGGCAGTTCTGAGAGTGCGCCTGAATCGTTTCTGATCGCAAACGGCGAGCCGATGAGCGGATCTTCAAGCGGCGTGCCAGCAACCCTGAACGAGTAATCATCTGCTGCCCTGCGCACGATCGCCAGAAACTCTTCGACTGTGTGCGTTGCAACGTCCATGATCGGAGCATTCCCGAGAATCAGACCCTGTTCTCTGCTATTTGCGAATCTCATCAGGAGCACGCCTGCGACGCCCATATCTTCGAGGTCGGAGAGCGTTTTCTGCAACTCATCTCCGTCATTTGCGCCCGGAACCAGAACGATCGCCGCATACACCTTGCAGCATTCGGCAAACCTGCGCAGCACAGAAAGCGATGCTTCGGGCGTTTTATCACCCATGTATCTCTTCCGGAGTGCCGGATCGGTTGAGAAGACGGTGAACGAAACCTCATCAACGCCTCTATCTATGAAATAATCCGCATCATCCTCTTTATCGAATCCTTTTCCACTCGTGTATCCGAGATTGATTGGTGCGCCGTAAGACGAGAGTGCATCGACCAGCAGGCGGAGGTCCGGGTAACAACTGAGATCTCCCCCGCCACTGATCGTTATTCTGTCAATCTCCTGATTGGAAAATCGTATTGCTTGGTTTACTTCATTTAAAACGAGTTGAAATGGCTTAAATCCATAATATTCTTCCCTGACTGCATTTGTGCAGTATTCACAGCCTTTCTTGAACGGGAAGCAATTTTTGCAGCCGAACGGCTCAATCTCTCCGACTCCTTTGAAGTAGCAGTACCTGCAAAAGCCCATGCAGTCGCGTCCGGGCTTTCCTCCGATATCAGCGAGTATTTCCATCACTTATCACATCTCGAACCGTTGCAAATCGGCATTGCGATGACATTGCGATCTGGTTAGAACCCTTGAATACTTAAAATCTATGTGGCGGTGGGGCGGTCAGTGTGTTCTCCTGAATTAATTTGTCGTGCGGTATGGCTGGAATTGCTCTCACTGCTTAAGGGATGGATCGGAGGTGGTCTCACCAACGCCGATCAACTACGAGTCTTGTGAAAAATCACCCCCGACTCTCCCCCTCGCTTCCACGCCCGCCAGCCCCCGAACACCAGAAGCGCGACCGCCACCGTCACGATCCACCACTTATTCGTCAGGAGCTTCTCTGAAAACGGCACCTTCGGAGCCACAGAAACCCCGATCTGCATCGGATCCGAGATCTGGATATCGCCATCCTCGTCCTTGAACCGGATACCCGTGCTTATGCTGTATATCTTTGGAACCGCATCCCGGTCGGTGCTGATTATGAAACACGCGGTTGCGGATTCTCCCGGTGCAACCGTGCCGAGACACTCCTGATTCTTAGCCGCAGTAAATGGCAGCATGTCGCTGATGCGGGCGGTCGCATCTGTTGCCACCTCTTCGCCGGTGTTCCGGTAGGTTATGTTCAAAAATCCGGTCCCCCCAACCAGTAGAGTGGATGCGACATCGATGACCACAAAATCAGATTCTTTCTCGATTACGATCGTTATGGTCTGGTTCTTCTTCTCTGTCGTGTTCCAGTAATTGATGTCCGGCTCGCCAGGAGTGCCGCTCATCTGCACATTCCGGATATGGTCATATTGCATCACCAGTCGCAGTTGGTAGATTCCTGCGGGTGCGTTGTCGTCGATATGGACAGGAAACCGAGCAGTTTCTGTTTTACCGGCTTCGATGGATTCAATTTCCTGCACACCCGCCGTAACATCGATTGGCGCACCATCCGCAAAAAGCATGGCATCGACCCGGTCTGCGGCTGATTTTTCAACTTCCACGCCAAGTTCGATTGAGGCAAGTTTCATTTCGTCATCATAATCCGAGTCATCGGGATCAAGATACTTATCTCCCTTGATTCTGTAGATCGCCCCGTAGTTCTGGAGCGTGATCGCAAGTACCGCATCCTCGCCGCGATCGAACTCGCCACCTCCGACAAGCGTTGCAATTATGTATGGCTTGCCTGTGACATCGTAGTAGTTTGTGGATCGTGTGTAGCTCTCAGGGATGTACTTGCAGCTTGCAACCGGTATCGTATGCAGCAATAAAGCGGCTGCAAGAATGGCAATTATGGAAACAACGACCTTCCTTTGCACTCAAATCACCGTTCAATCGTTTCGTTCTTCCGTTCTCACAACGTTTCTGAGATAATACCGCACTCCGATTGCCACAATCGCCAGAAGCACGATCAGCATAGCCGGAAGAATGTACGGCTTTATCTTCTCAGATGTCGGTATCGCAGGCGCAATCGTGATCGATGCAGTCATGGGATCTGATATTCTTGACTCTCCGGTAGAATCCTTGAACCTGATCTCGGTATCGATGCCGTATGTTTTTATCGCTGCGCCAGAGTCCGTATCGATCACGAATATCGCGGTTTCCGACTCACTGGGCGCGAGCGTTCCAAGATACGCCTGATCATCGGTGCTGCTGAA
>DAOVGO010000177.1 GCA_030672345.1 Methanosarcinales archaeon
TATGATTTCTGAATGTATAATTATGCATCTCTTCTATCGAATATGAAAAGTTGTAGAACAGTTTGGGTGGCTTATGATTAAAACATGTGTGGATTAGTTTGTTATATCTTTAATTTTAATATCCTTAAGTTTACGAGTATGATCCCTTGACCTTCCGTTTTCTCATCCCTCCAAACCACCTCCATTTTATCTCCCAAACAAACTATCTAAGTCAAGGGACCTTTATATTTCCGTTCGCTATGCTTGTTTACACCCCAGACGCACATAGTATCGGATGCCGTCATTCATCCCAAGATATTTCTCTTCTGAATAAAAAATAAAAAAAGAGAGACGACCTCAGAAGAGATCGCCCAGATTAACCTTGAACGCGCCCAGACTTCCGCCGTAATTACCCGCTGTGATCTTCTTGACTCCTGGAATCTTCACAGCAGCCTCGATTCCGGCTTTGGTCGCAGCAGTTACAGCCTCGATATTGATGCCGTTGATCACGAGTTCGTAGACTGCGTTCACATCCGCAGGGATGTTTGTGTCCTCGACCTTGTCTTTGAGCGTCGGAGCAAACCTCTGGTTCGTTGTTGCCTTCATGAACGTGTACGTGTCAGCGCCAGGCTTCGAGCCGCTTGCAACGATCCCGCCAGGGAATGGCGTGATTGAGCCCTCGAGCTGCATGACCGCGTCCACCGCATTCTCTGCTGCAGCAAGCCCTGCCATCTGGTTCTCTGCGAGGATGAAGAAGTTGCCTCCTGCAACACCATCAACCGCACCGATGCTGTGCTCGATAATGAAGTCGCCCTCCATCATCGGTATCGCATAAGCCTTGCGCCCGCCGACTTCGAGTTCTGACTCATAACCGTCCGCAAAGAACTTCAGCTTGAATCCGGTATCGAACTGCTTCTCTGCATCAGGAAGCCCGTTCCACACAGCAGTCGTTGGTGCTGTGAGCACACACTGACTGATCCGATTCATCAACTGTTCCTCAAGCGCCTTGTACCCAAATGTGCATATCTGGATGTAGACGCCGGGACGTCCGTCCGGTGTCTCGCTGCCATCGACCACGCACTCAATTCCAGCCTCTGCCGGGCACAGGATCACAGATGTCCCGAATCCTGTTGCTTCCGTTGCAGCAACCATCGCCCAGTGCTTGCTCGCGCCAGTGATCAGTACCCGCGCTACCTTGATGCCAAAGGCTTCTGCGTAGGTATCTTCGATCTCTACTCCATTCAGTTCCATAGAAATACCTCGCATCTGTCATACACCGAACTACTACAAAAGGGTTTAGATGGTTTTGGGATGCCACGATTGCGTGGTGTGAGCGTCGAGATTCAGGGGTTAGTCTCATGCGACCAGGATATTTAAGCCAGACCTACGTGATCGGAATCCAGGGGGGTTCTAACTGCCTTTTCGATGATCAATTGCCCGCTCATCGTTTGTTTATCCCACACGTTCCTCGACTTCTCAATTACGATCCTCTCCTTAAAAAGCGGGCAATACGTGACAAACGTCTCAAACTCGCCACCTTCGCCGCCGGTGCAGACATAACAGATGCCGTGGAGATCGCACAGTTCCTCAAAAGCCTCTCTGTCCATTACCCTGCCGAGCCAATCCTCCGTAAGCCCGTAAGCGGCTACAGCCGAGATCAGCACCTCGAACCCTGCCTCAAACATCTCGTTCCAGAGTTCCTTGGGATTTCTCTTCCAGAGCGGCGAGAAACTCCTCAGACCGAGTTCGTCACAGATGCCGTCAATCCGCTTCTTCTGATAATTGGAGTATATCGCCCCTGAAACGACGCCTTCCACGCCGTATCTGGTTTTTGCTTCTGCTAAAGCAGCTTTCAGGTCGGAAAGCTCCTCTTCCTTCACCCCTGATGTCTCCCTGAAGATCAGTGGAAGCTGCATCGTCTCTGCCTGAAGCCTGACAAGATCGATGTTCGGGACGTGGTACATGTATGACTCGGGATTGAGCGATTTTATCGCGACCACGACGCTGATCTCGCCCTCACCCATCTTGCCGGCAAGATACGCCGCATACAAGCCGTCCTTGCCACCCGAAACCAGTGCTGCCAACCTCATCTCCGGACGCATCTCCTGATGTCTTCCCAACGGCTGGATATGTTATGCCAGGGGATCAAATAGTAAACAATGGCACGAAAGGGCATATTACAGCAACGGGTTGGTAACATACTTAAACGTTGCTGCGAGGTCCATACCACTTACCAAAAAAACTTGCAGTTCCGGACAACTGTGGCGGGATAGGTTGGCACGAGACCCTGGGCAGTTGCAAGTCTTGCACATGGAAAATATGAAGAGAATATGCGACAATACGGCAAAGAGACAAAGAGAGAAGACGAGAGGTGACCTGAAATGAACCCTGACTCCCACTACGACGTCGCAATCATCGGCGCAGGACCGTGCGGCGCAACTGCGGCAAGATACGCAGCAGAAGAATGCAGCGTCCTCTTAATCGACAGGAGAAAGACGATCGGCTCGCCTGTGCAGTGCGCGGGCTTTCTTCCGAAGTACGATGAACTCGAGGAACTGATGCCTGATGCGGATCTCCCTGACACATTCAGGTACCCGGCGAGCTGCGCATACACAGAGACCAGGTACCAGCGGTTCGTCGCGCCGACTGGCGACATCAAAGAGTTTGATGTGGCGGCTGATGTGCTCAATCGGAAGCGCTTTGACCAGTATCTCGCAGAAAGAGCGGTCAGAGCAGGTGCAGATCTCCGCATCGGAACGAGAGTTACCGCAATCGACGGCAGATCGATCGAGATCGCTGGAATGTGGGGCAGCCACACCATCAGCGCTGATGTGATCATCGGCGCGGACGGTCCGGGTTCGTTTGTGGCAAAAGCCGCAGGGCTTCCCGGGATCGGGGCAGACGATGACCCGATGGGGCTTGCTCATGCGGTGGCGTACGACATGACAGGAGTTGAGATCGACGATCAGGCGGTTGAGATGTACTTTGGCAGAAACTTTGTTCCGGGCGGCTATGCATGGATCATCCCGCACGGTGGGACTTCTGCAAACGTCGGGATGGGGATCAGGAAAGCGATGTGCGAGCCCGGCGTCTCGTTTCGGGATTATCTGCACCGTTTCATAGAGGAGCACCCGATCGCGGCTGATAAATTGAGAGGCGGGGAGATCACATCGTTCATCGCGGGAATAGTTCCGGTCGGCGGCGCACGCCCGAAGACGTGTGCCGGAAACGTCATGATCGCGGGCGACGCTGCAGGGCATCTGATTGCAACAAACGGCGGCGGGATACCAACTGCGATGGTCGCAGGAAAGATCGCTGGCGAGGTTGCTGCGGGAGTTGTGAACGGCAGATGCGATATCGAGGAGTATGAATCGAGATGGCAGAGAGAGATCGGGATGCAGATCAGAACATCAGTCTATGTGCGGAAGCTGATGGATGGTATGATGCGATCTGACTCGATGATGACCGCGGTCATGAATATGATCTCGCCAGCCCACATGAAGGCACTCCAGCGGGGGCAGCTTCCTGATGCTGTGAAGCGGCTGCTTCAGGGAATGCAGAGGAGGTTGGGGTGAAGGGCCTGAGGATCATGGAATTACGTAAAACACTGCGGCGACAAATCACGTGAAAATCTGTGTGATGCTCAATTTGATCGCGACAGAAAAAGATTTATTGCAAAAGAGACGGAGAAAACATGCTTAATTTGCAGATAGAGGTTTTGAGATGAATGCCGGACACCGAAGCAAAACTCAGGTATCCTACGGTCCCTGTCCACCGGAAGAATTTGCTGGACGATTCGATGAAAAAATAAAACTCTCAGAAATTCTACAAGAGGCAAGACATCAGGGGCAAATGGTCATGCTTTCAGGCGCCCGCGGTTCAGGAAAAACTTCATTTATAGAGTGGGCGGAATACGAAATCCAGAATAAACCGGAGTTAAAGAGTCCCGCGATCAAAAAGGCTTTTCTGGAGACACCGGGTATGATATTCACCACTTATAGGGATTTGCTTACAGACCTGAAAGGACATCAGAAATTCGGTTGGTTCAAAAAAACACTCGGCAATCCCAAAGTTAAAAAACGCGCATGACCTGCTTCGCAGTGCTTATACTGTCGATGAAAAAGTGGTTTTCAGAATGGCGGCTGATGCCACTGTTTTTGAGACTTTTACGTACCAAGTCTATCGGATCAGCCATAGGAGTTTTAGAGAAGGCTTCTCCACTGGCGGGACCAGCAAAAGTGGGTGTAGATGCTGGAACGGCTGCCACTAAGGCATTTTTGCCTGCAGAAACTGTTGAATACAGTCAGTTGCTCTCGTCTTTTATCTCGGCTCTTAATGCCTTGAGCGATGAGTTGATCAAGGATGATAGGCTTCTTACCATTCTTTTCGATGACGTTCAGTGGTCATCTGAACCAGACTTCCGGTTGCTAAAAGATCTGATTCGGAATCTGCCACCAGGTATCGCTCTCATCACCACTTTTCGGCTGGAGGCTGGGAGTATGAAGATGTATGCTAAACTGCGGCGAGAACTTGATAGATTTGGCTATACCGAAATTCGTCTCGGTGGAATGGCTCCAGGGGAGATTAGGGATTTTGCTCACCTGAGATATGGTTTGTCGGTCGATGATCAGGCAGCAGAATTCTTAAACAAGACGATTGGTGATCCGTTCTGTTTAGTAAGTTGCTTTAATCTATTACAAAGGCGTAACCAGTCTCCGAGCATCGCCAGCATCCAGAATATCCTGCCTGAGGCGGTAGAGCCAGTGCGGTCTATTTATTCTGAATTAGACCAGTTGTGGAAGGATCGGTTGAATTCCCTCTGCATTCTACGTCCACCAATGTCATTATCCCTCATCGCCTGTATGCTGGAAGAGTGTAATATGGTAAGTTTGCAAGATGAACTCGATCAGAGTGTTGTCTTTAGAAGACTGGGAAGAGAAGAGTATGACTTTGCTCACCCTTCATTGCGAGAGTACCGCAGGAAAGAGCTGCCAGAGAGAGTAACGGTTGAATTACATTCTCAAGCAGCAAGGTGTTTTAAGACTTTGAGAGATATAGATTTCCTGAGTGATTCGGTGGTATCCAATAAATCATGACTTTAAATCATAATTTTGATGTATCTACGCAAAATCGATATCAAGAATGGGTATAGAGGCTGGAAAACCATATCATGTCACGAAAATTAGAAAACTACCAATGGTTCGCTGATCTTTCTCTTGCCGAACACCTGTTCTTTGGGCAGGAGTATGAGGAGGCATTAGAATTAAATCTCCGACTTGGCGATCGGCTATACGATCTTTTTGATTATAGATTGGCTTTGCAACTGACAGAGCGAGCAAAAACCTGTGCAGAAAAAACGAACAACCGGGATATGCTTGCCGCCGCCCTTCATCAGAAAGGGACGATC
>DAOVGO010000062.1 GCA_030672345.1 Methanosarcinales archaeon
GGAACAACTCTTTTGATCATCCCGACTTCGATCAGGTTTCTCAGATAAGGGCTGATATCTGTCCTTTTTACCTTTATAAAATCCTTGATCTCGTTTAACTTTGTTTTTCCGTGGGCGATGGCTTCCAGTATTAATTTGTAAGTGCTTACGTCTTTAAATTCGTATCGCATAAGAAAATCCACTTCATCTCTTAAGAGACTATTTTCCGTCTCCATTTCCTCCTTCAGCCACTGCCAGAAAGGTCTATCTATTTTTACCAGATAAAAAGGGATCCCATCTGCAAAGCCGTAGATTTCAACGAGTTCTTTGATCCCGAACATCGGGAAAAATTTTCCAAGATCGAAGAAAGAGACTGCTTTGAGATCCATAGAGCCTGTTCTTCTTCCATAAAGCGGGCTTCTGTAATCGAGAACTCTGGAGGTCATAATGGAGACCGAAGAGCCGAGCAGAAACAATTTCAATTCGGAGTCCTTGAGTGTGATATCTGTGATCGACTGGAATATGTTGAGGATATTTGCATCTTCATGGATCATATTCTGAAATTCGTCGATAACAACGACTTCTGCTCTGTTTTTCAGAAATTCAAAGAGCACCTCCCAGTCAGTTCTCAGTTTTGAAGCTTCCGGATAATGCCGGGTGCAAATGGAATAGAACCTGTCCAGGTTTTTCGCACCGACAGCCAGATAGTAGATTCTTTTTTTGTTTTCAGTCGCTTTCAAGATCAATTCCGTTTTGCCTATTCTTCTCCGTCCATAGAGGATTATGAACTCGAATCCACTGCTATTCAACGCATCACTCAATTCTGCAAGTTCCTTCTCCCTGTCCTTAAATTGTATAACCATTATTATACTAATTGAGATTCTACTATTTAAGGATTCTGCACTGTGATGTGCCATGCAGGGCAAGACTGGCAGAAATGCTTGTACAGTTTTTGAGACTCTTACGTACCAAGTTAACTGACCGGGGCAGAATCCCCCACCCCGACCAGACTAACATTTACCACATCTCCGGACCCCCACCCCTCAGAAAACCCCTGCTCCACCCTCACACCACCCCTGCCACCATCAGCGCCGCAATCGCAAGGAGCAGCACCCCTGTCACGAACCTGATCGAACTCCGGTGCTCGTCCTTGTACCTGCTCACCGATTCCGGCTGCATCCCGAGCGTCATCGCAAGCCCGAGCACAAGCACCGGAAAGACCACCCCGAGGTTGTACACAACGAGATAGAGTGCTCCGCTCACCGCGTCGTTCTTAAGTAGCATGTTCAGTATCGAAAGGTAGAGCGCACCAACGCATGGCGCCTTGACAAGTGAGAAGAGGACTCCGAGCAGAAATATCGCAGGCAGACTCTCCTTTCTGACCAGATTCTCAATAAAAGACATTGTGGATCCGGATGTCTTGAATGATGACGTGTTATACTTTTTGACATGGTATGCATCATAGATATGCCATGTTCCGAGCAGTACGATGATTGCAACCAGTATACTCTCGATCAGCTCCCGCGTGCCTTCGGTATGCCCGATCATCCGGAGCAATCCGAAGCCGGCGATGAGATATGTGATGAATATGCCTGCGCAGAAGACCACCACCAGCCAGAGCATCCGCCTGCGCCCGCTCCGACTGCTCCCCTCGCTCGAAAGCGTAACCGTTGCGATGAATGCAAGTATCGCAAGCAGGCACGGGTTGAATCCGGCAACCAGTCCGGCAACGAAGACGGCTGTCGCTGATAGCTTAATCGGCGGCTTCTGCGTCTGTGTCTGGTTTATGTGATCTGTTAGGTCTGTCTGGTTTATCTGGTTTGGCTGGTCTGTTTGATTCGTTTGAGCGGTCTGGTTCTGACCGATCTCTGGCGTGCCTATGCTCTGATCGAGCAGATCCGCGAGTAAGCTGAGATTCCCATCGTAATCCGAATGAAGGACCACCTGACCAGAGATCACGACCGCAGGAACGACACCGATCCCGTATTCTTCCATCTTTTCAAGGCTGGATCGATCAGTGACCTCATACTCCACAACCGGGAGATTGTGTTTGGAAGCGACATCCTCTATGACCGGTCTTGCTTCCTTGCAATCTTTGCAGCCTATTTCGTAGAAAAACTCGATGACACAGTCGTCTGAGGCATAAACTGGCACTGAAATGAACGATGCGATCAGTAAAAGAAGTACGATCCGGATGATCTCTTTTTGGTTCATGGTTCGCCAAGCCGCCCGGCAGGTTCGGTCAGAAGGAACGATCCGTTCTCAATTCTCTTTTTCAGTTCGTCCGCCAGTCTGATCGCGCCATTCCGGTCTGAGTGGCGCAGGGTGACCGGAATCATCCTGCCGTGCAGGGGGATCGCCCCCATCTCGGCGGTGAATGCGGAGCCGACGCATACGGAAACACAGTGCCCGCAGTTGCAGCAGAGATCATTTACAAGCTCACCCCCTGCGAATGCACCGGTAGGACACGCTACATTGCAGGCGGCGCAGTTAATGCATCTCGATTGATCGAACACTACCCGTGGATCGGGGCGCCAGACC
>DAOVGO010000077.1 GCA_030672345.1 Methanosarcinales archaeon
GCGCCCGAAAAGATGGATTTTTTCTTGCCGGCTGTTACAGCGACTCGCACGAACTTTATCGCGCCAAGCACGACTGTGACGGCACATACAACGAGTATGCCCATGACCAGCAGCCACGCTGTTTCCGTGCCCGGAAAGTCATGGAGCGAGTGAATGATCCCATGTCTTGTGATCAGGGTTGTGTAGATGGTTGCGACGAATAAAAATATCGTGAATACGGGGGCTGCGGTCGTATACTCCTTTCCTTCGTTGTAGCGGACAAGTACGTGCATCGCCGCAGTCAAAAGCATCCACAGAACAAGCGTTGCCGTCTGCACAGGGTCCCAGTTCCAGAAGCCGTTCCATCCGACGAGTTTGTACGCCCATGCGCCGCCTGTTGCCATGCATATCGAGAGGCAGAACCACGAGACCCTGATCCACTGTTTCGATATCCTGTGCCAGCCAGGGCGCCCGGTGATTATATGGGCGGCTGCAGCCGAGGCAGGGATGATCGTCGCTGCGTAGGAGATGAATGTGATTGTCGGGTGGAGGATCATCCATACCGTGAGGAAGACCGGGTTCAGCCCGTTTCCATCGGCAGGGATGTAGCCGATCATATCGAGAATCGGCTTGAACGGCTCAGATATGATGCAGAGCAGGAGTATGAAGATCGATACCGCCAGCGCGATGAGTCCTGTCGTCCGGTGCAGCGGATTCCTGAACCTGTATTCTTCCATCACGATCCAGACAAAGAGGAACGATGTCCATGCCCAGAGCAGATACGTACCCTGCTCCCCTGCAAAGACCGCGGCGATCTTGTACGGCAGCGACATCTCGTTGTTGCAGTACTGCCACACATACAGGATACTGTAATCGCCAACGATGAAACGCCACACCATCATAAACATCGCCATGCTCAGAAAGAAGAATGCAGCCCGTGTTGCAATTATGATCGCCTTATCAGGCTTTAGCTTGAACCGTTTTGAATCATACAGGGCAAGCAAGCTCACTGCAAGGAGTCCGCAGACGAAAGCCAGCTTCAGCATCACGCTCTCGGTGATCATTTCATCCTCCACCACCGGATCCCGTACAGAAGCGCGATGACCAGTACGATGAGTGCGATAACACCCCCGAAAAGGATCTCCCTCTGGTGAACAATCGCAACGAGAGCGCTTTCCGGTTTCATCACGGTTAGCATCACAAGTCTCGGCTCACTCCATACGCCGCGGGAGTCAAGCGACTGGACAAAGATCGTGTGCCTGCCCTCCGACCACCCGGTCGTGTCAATTGTCGCGGTTGCTTCGGTTGCCTGCCCATAGTATTCGGTGCGTGTGAACCCGAGAGGCGTTCCGTCCCCCCGTTCACCGATGATATCAACGAAGTACTCGATGTACCTGACCTCCATCTTCCAGCCTGTCACGACCTTCGCGTTCAGCACCACTGAGTCACCTGCATGGACGTGATCAGGCGTAACCGTGATCTCTGCGACGTGCGGAATCACATCAAAGACCTCAAGGGTGTGGAATGTGACCGGGTCCCTGCCGCCGTGACAGACATAGCAGTCATCCTCATATCCGTGCGCAGTACCGCTCATATCGGTCGCATTGAAAGGCGCACAGGCACCATATCTGGTGTGGCAGTCCTTGCAGTCCTTGACACGGACGCCAGCAACCCAGCCATCCCAGCCCGGGTCCTGTGCGCTTCCGAGCGGATACGGGCTGTAATGAAACGGCGTTCCGGTCACATTGTGGCATTCGGTGCATGTGAATGCTTCTTTAACGTCAATCTCCCGCACCGCGCCTGCGATCATGACGCCGCCCCGCACCTCGCCCGTGCTGTATGTCAGTGCCTGCACCTCTGTGAAGTTCGTGTCGCGGGCATGACATGCGTAACAGGACTCGTCCACCGTTGTTTCGCCTTCTCCGTAGATGTAGGTGAGATTGTGATACTGATCTGCCTTCTCGTTGTGGCAGAGTGCACACGTGTAGGTCTTGTTCACCTCTTCAACGATCGCCTCATCGTAATGTGCCGCATCGTATCCGGGATGGCAGTCCAGACACACGACCTCATCTTTCCCGAACTCGCCAAGCCGCATGTGCCTCGGATGGCAGTCCAGACACTCGGCACCAGCACCGCTTGGTGCAAGCCCGAAGTAGCCGCTCACGACATCGGTCGGCGCATGGAACGTGCTCACGCCGGTTATATTGTGGCACGGCTCGATGCAGTTCACAGCCATGCATTCGGCTGCCTTGCCGTGGCTCAGCTTGCTGATCAGGGTCTGCGATTGATACGGGAACGTGCCACCATCCGCATGACAGTCGAAGCAGTATCCCCTGTACGCGGTCTCTTCGCTCGCATTAAGGTGCCGTGTGAGACCTCTGCTGTGCAGGTCCTCGTCCCTGCCTGAGACGTTGTGGCATTTCGAGCAGACAAGCGTCTCATCGACCTTTGTCGTGTCCGCACTTCCGCCCTGCGCGCCCGGATAGTGCGTCCGGATCTGCCCTGGCGTTCCATACTTCCGGGCAGCGTCAGCACTGGTGTGACAATCCTTACATGTCCGCTCCGGCGGGATCACGAGTTCCCGGTCATGGAACGTCGCAACGCTTCCGTGGCAGTCATCGCATGATCCGGCTTTGTCATGTGCAAAGACCTGCGACGCACTCCCAAACTCAGCACCCCCTGAAACGTCCTGATGGCAGGCAGAGCAGTTATCAGTCGCAGGGAGCACATCGCGGGATGCGTAATGGGATGCAACGGCTTCAACAGACATCTCAGGGATCCGGTCGTGTTCAGCGGTTCCGTTGAGGTGGCATTCGACACATTCGACCCTGATCGGGATGCCTGCTGTGCTGCCGCCTTTGTAGAAGTGCTCGTAAATCAGAGGTGCGCCAAAGTCACCGGTTGCGTGGCATGTGACGCATGGCAGCGGATTCCAGTACTCGTCAGGATGGTCGGCAGGCTCGATGCCATCACTGGTCTGGTTGCTGTGACATGCCCAGCACGCACGGTTGGCAAGGCTCGTCATCGTCGCATTGTACGTGGCGTTGCGGTTGAGGCGGGCATGTACCGATCTGTTAAATGCATCCGGATCGATCCAGAGATCAGGCGGCGCAAGCCCTCCGATCTGGTGGCAGCCAAGGCAGTCGCCACCGAACCCGCCGTGCAGGAGCGAACTCACGTGGAATGTGGCAGGCTCGCCGCCAAGCGTCATATACGTGCCCTCTGGCATCTCGCTTAAGTTGTACACGCCAAACGTCCGGCTCGCATCAGCCACCCAGAGATCCGGCGAGATGAACCGTGCGTCCTTGATCTGGACGATCTCGGTGCCGCCGCCGTCGGTGGTGTTGGTGGTGGCGGTAGTGGTGCTGTTGCTGTTGTCGCCCGCCGCCGGTGCGAGCGGTGCAATCGTGATTACGAGTGCCAAAATAATCGTGAGTGCGAATATATTCCAAGAACGCGTAATCGGCGTTTTGAGAGTGGTATTTATCACGGATAGCACGAATAGATGGATGGCGTGAATGGCACTATGAAGTCCATCCCCTCTTGCCATTCGTGCCTTTTGTGATACAACGCGAGATTTGATCATCTCCGAAACACCCTCCCAACTCACACCTGAAACACGGTCACATCATTGATCGTATTTCCTTTACGATCATATATCGTGGTATTGTAACATAAATACCCCACCTTCCGAGACTTTTTAATTTCTTCCAGTCGAGTCGAAAAACGCCAAAGAACACATACGCGCATGGCACAAATATTCCGGATCGTGTCAAACATTTCTGCCACCCCGCACTTCCCGGATACCGGAAGAACCTTTTATGTACATTACGCACAAAACCATCATGCGATAAACGCGAATAACAGGAGATGATCAGTAATGCAAATGGCACCCCAGATGGGGTATGATCGTGCAATAACCGTATTCAGTCCGGATGGAAGACTTTTTCAGGTAGAGTATGCCAGAGAGGCGGTGAAGAGAGGTACAACAGCAATAGGGATCAAAACAACCGACGGTGTTGTATTGCTGGTTGACAAACGGATTACAAGCCATTTACTTGAATCCGAATCCATCGAGAAGATTTTCCAGGTCGATATGCACATTGGTGCAGCGACATCAGGGCTGGTTGCGGATGCACGTGCGTTGATCGACCGGGCGCGTGTGGAGGCGCAGGTCAATCGACTATACTATGACGAGCCGATTGGGGTGGAGACCCTTGCAAAGAAGGTCTGCGACCACAAACAGACATATACGCAGTTCGGCGGTGTGCGCCCTTATGGCACGGCTCTTCTGATCGCAGGAGTGGACGATCACCGGGCAAGACTGTTTGAGACGGACCCGAGCGGTGCGTTGCTTGAGTACAAGGCGACCGCGATTGGCGCGGGCAGAGCAAAGGCGATGGAGATTTTTGAGAAAGAGTATGCGGATGATATCAATATGGAAGGTGCGATCCGTCTCGGATTGGTGGTGCTGTATCATGTTTCTGATACCAAGTTCACGGTCGATACGATTGAAGCAGGATATGTGACGCTTGAGGAGCGCACATTCAAGAAGATCGAAAAGAGCGTGCTCGCGCAGTATGTCGAGGAGATCGTCAGGGAATTCAAGGATCGAGAGCAGAAGGGGCAGGAACAGGAGACTGAAGATACCAGTGAATAGTCATGGTCACACTCGATAACGCTATCACGGCACGGCTGAAACGGGGTGGCGAGCACTTTGAGGTGCTGGTCGATCCCGAACTTGCATTACGCGCTCGCAAAGGAGACGATGTGGACATATCAGAGATGCTTGCGGTCGAAGACGTGTTTGAAAACGCGAGTCGCGGTGAGCATCAGAGCAGGGAAGGGGTGGAGAAGACTTTTGGCACAACCGACATCCTTGCAGTCGCCGAGCACATCGTAAAGCACGGAGAGCTCCATCTCACAAAAGAGCAGCGCAAGCAGATCATCGATGATAAGCGGAGGCAGGTGGTAAGTGCCATCGCAGCGGGCGCGTTCAATCCGCAGACAAAGGCGCCGCACCCGCCTGCAAGGATCGAGAAGGCAATGGATGAGGCAGGCATTCACATCGATCCGATGAAGAGCGTTGACGAACTGGTGACCGCGACGATGAAGGCGATCCGCCCGATCATCCCGATCAGGTTCGATACCGTCGAGATCGCTGTCAATGTTCCAGCCGATTATGCTGCAAAATCGTACGGCGAGATCACGGGTTTTGGTGAACTGCAGAAGGAGGAATGGCAGTCGGACGGATCATGGATCGGTGTCATCAAGATTCCTGCAGGCATGCAACTCGATTTTTACGGTCTTGTAAACCGCGTAACCAGGGGCGGTGCCGAGACCAGGCTTCTGAAATAGAACGGTAAGGAAAGATAAAGGTAGTAATATGGGAAAGAGAATTGTTATTCCGGGCGATCTTTTATCTGATGATATAAGGGTGTCAGGCAGTGGTACTTACGTCGCTGATGGGGCTGTGCGTGCTGCGCTGTACGGACTCCTGAACGAGGGAGAACGCTACATCAGCGTGATCCCGCTTGCAGGCAGGTACATCCCGCAGACCAGCGATCGTGTGATAGGGGTCATCACCGAGGTTACATATTCGAACTGGATCGTGGATATCAACTCGCCCTACGATGGTTTGTTGCACATATCCCAGTATCCGCGACGGATCGAGATCGAACAGATGAGCAGATATCTGAAGGTTGGCGACTGCATACTGACGATGGTCAAGGACGTGGACGCCAGCATGAAAGTCGAACTTACGCTCAGAGACAAGGACAGGGAACTGAGGCGCCTCTCTGACGGACGCATCACCGCGATCAGTCCGACAAAAATGCCGCGGGTGATCGGGCGCAGCGGCTCGATGATCAGGCTGCTCAAGAGCGAGATCGGATGTAACATGTTTGTCGGGCAGAACGGGCGGATATGGATCAACGGCAGCGAGGATCGCATCGATCTGGCGATTGAGGCGGTCAGATACATCGAAGCGAATGCGCACACGCCGGGATTGACCGACCGCATGCAGGCGTTCCTGAAAGCGAAAAAGAAGACAAGATTTGGAAAAACGCATGAAAATGAAGAGGAATGGTGATGAGTGAAAAACCAGAGCATTTTATTGTAGACGGAAAGAGACTTGATGGACGGAGAGTTGATGAGTTACGACCGATCAAGATCGAGATTGGCGTGCTCGGCAGGGCTGACGGGTCCTGCTACCTTGAATGGGGCAACAACAAGGTTTTGGCAGCAGTTTATGGTCCCAGAGAACTCCATCCGAGACATAGACAGAAGATGACCAGATCGGTCGTGCAGTTTCGATATAATATGGCTTCATTCTCTGTGGATGAGCGGACAAGACCCGGTCCGAGCAGACGGAGCATAGAGATCTCGAAGGTGAGTCGTGAGGCATTCGAACCTGTGGTCTTCACCAAATTCTTTCCAAAGACAGCAATCGACGTATTTGTAGAGATATTGCAGGCAGGCGCGGGCACCAGAACCGCGGGCATCAATGCTGCATCGCTTGCACTCGCTGATGCCGGCATCCCGATGCGCGGGCTGGTCAGCGCATGTGCCGTCGGAAAGGTTGACGGCGAGATCGTGCTCGACCTGATGAAGGAAGAGGATAACTACGGCGAGGCAGATTTGCCGGTCGCCATGACTGCTGGCAGGCAGATCACGCTCCTCCAGATGGATGGGCACCTGACCACCGAAGAGTTCTACAGGGCGCTTGAGCTGGCAAAAACCGGATGCGACCAGGTATATGAGTTGCAGCGTCAGGCATTGATCGAGAAGTACAGCAAGGAGTATACGACAGAGATCGAGGACGAAGATCCCGCACCAGCGGGTGAACCGGAGGGTGATGCTGATGAGTGACGACGTGATGACAGAGATCCAGCGCGACCACCTCTTCAACCTGATACTGAAAGGTGAGCGCGAGGATGGGCGCGCATTTGATGAGTTTAGAGAGATCAGCATCGAGACTGACGTTATCGGTACCGCGGATGGTTCAGCCCGCGTAAAACTCGGAAAGACCGAACTGCTGGTCGGCGTAAAGATCCAGCCGGGTGAGCCTTTCCCTGACACCCCTGATAAGGGCGTGCTCATCACCAACGCCGAACTGGTTCCGCTGGCATCCCCTGAATATGAGGCAGGTCCTCCGAGAGAAGGGGCGATCGAGATCGCAAGGGTCGTTGATCGCGGCATCAGGGAGTCGAAATCGCTCGATCTTGAAAAACTCTGCATAACCGCGGGTGAGAAGGTCTGGATCATATTCATCGATATCCATGTGCTGAACAACGAGGGCAACATCCTCGATGCAGCCTCGATGGGCAGCATCGCAGCGCTGCTCACCGCAAAGTTACCCAGAGCCCAGTACGGCATGGGTGACGACATCCCGCTCCCTGTCAGGGATATCCCGGTCGCGGTCACCGTGATCGAGTTTGGCGGGGCGCTGCTGCTTGATCCGTCACTCACCGAGGGCGCGATCGCAAGCACGTCGCTTATTACCATCACCAACAGCGACGGTAGCATCTCTGGCATGCAGAAGAGCGGGTCAGAGTCGCTCACGATCGAGCAGGTCCTGCAAGCGGTTGACATGGCAAAGAACGCAGCAGCAGGGATACGGGAGAAATTCCTGGAGGTATAAATGGTCAAACACACAAAAGGATGGAAGACGAGATCAGCCGGTAGGTTCGGCGTGCGTTACGGGCGGAACATCAGGAAAAAAGTCGCCAACATCGAGGAAAAGACGCATCACAAGCATAAATGCACTCAATGTGGTTTTCCTTCGGTGCGCCGCGTTGGCACCGGGATCTGGAGATGCGCCAAATGCGGACACACCTTTGCAGGCGGCACTTACATTCCGCACACATCGATCGGGACGACCGTTGCAAGATCGGTGAAGCGCGCAATCGAGCAGAGAGAGCGCGACGCGATGATGGCGGAGGCGTGAATGGGATACCGATGTGTCCGCTGCAAGGAACCCGTCGAGATCGATTATGAATACCGGGGCATCCGGTGCCCGTACTGCGGACACCGGATCCTGATCAAGGAGCGCCCGGTCCAGATCAAGCAGGTTCGTGCCGAGTGATCACTTGAGTGATGGACACGGCAGAATTCAGATTCGATTTTGGCAGCGATGCGCCAGCAATCTATCAGGCGTTGCTGCCTGAGGCTGCCGCATCGTTTCCGAGAAGCCGGGCTGTGCTATCGCTGGAGAACTGTACAATATTACATCTGAGCGTAGCGGCTGATGGGATTGCCGCGCTGCGCGCTGCGCTGAATACGTGGTTACGATTGATCAGGGTCGCGCACGAGATGGTAAGGATACGCTGATATCTTCCAATTTTATCTCAACTTTGGAACCCCAAAAAACAGCCGCAGCCATTCGATTACCCCCCAAATCCCAAGAAACCGAAAACTAAACCCACTCCAAAACCACTACCAGCCGACCCACCGAAACTCACCCGATTCCGCACTTATTCCACGTTGT
>DAOVGO010000014.1 GCA_030672345.1 Methanosarcinales archaeon
TCCGGGATGCGGGGCATCGGTATTTATCCTAAAAAAGACAAAGAACGATTGACATGAAATGCGCTCTCTGCGACAACAAAGACTGCCGTCAGGGCAAGAACTGCACCGACATAGCGACAGAGATCGACTACGAACCGGCACTGGAGACGATGCAGGCAGCAGCAGAGGTAGAATCAAGGTACATGGAACTCACACGCCTCGAAGAGCTAATTCTCTTCTGCAAAAAGATGAAATTCAAGAAAGTGGGACTTGCGTTCTGCATCGGGCTCTCGGAAGAAGCAAGAATCGTGCACAGAATTCTTGCACGGGACTTTGAGGTGCATTCGGTCTGCTGCAAGGTAGGTGGGATTGACAAAAGCGACCTCGGGCTCGTGAAGATCCGGGGTGCGGAGGCGCATGAGACGATGTGCAACCCGCTCGGGCAGGCGAGGGTCCTGAATGCGGCTGGAACCGAATTAAACATCATACTCGGGCTCTGCATCGGGCACGACATCCTCTTTACAGGGCATTCGGATGCGCCTGTGACGACGCTTGCAGTGAAGGACCGTGTGCTTGCGCACAATCCGCTGGGTGCGGTGTATTCGAGGTATTATCGGGAGAATGTCTTTGGGGTGGAGTTGGAGCACCGGCGCTAATTTCTGTTGCAGTCTTTAAGTATCGTCGAGACGGTACAACCCGAATTTTATCGTGATGCGATTGCATGATATGATCGGCTCTTCTGGCAGTCACAACTCGATCTGCTCACAGACATACACACGCATCAGTCCATAGCAAGCATCCGCACCATCCGGATATTCCCCACATCATCCCTCCGGTCATCAACCGGAGTTTCAAGTATCATCGGGAGCTTTTTGAGGATATCGTGGTGCAGCACAACCCGAAATCCGTCTTCTCTGATGTAACCCATGCCGATGTGCTCATGCCGGTCCACTCTCGAGTTTAAGCCTCCCTTCGAGTCGTTCAGATGGACGAGTTTCAGCCGGTCAAGCCCGATAACCTCATCGAACCGAGCCATCGTCGCATCGAGCGCATCGACCGTCCGGAGTTCGTAGCCGGCAGCGAATGCGTGGCATGTGTCGAAGCAGACCCCGACCAGATCGTCGCGCACAACACCGTCGATGATCCTCCCGATATCCTCGAAGCGCCCGCCCATGCTGTTCTTTGTGCCAGCCGTGTTCTCGAGCAGAAGCATCATATAATCATTCGTAGAATCGTTCTCGCCGACCACAGCAAGTGCCGTATTCACAGCCGATATTATGCGCTCGAAGCCCTTTTCCATGCCTGTTCCAAGGTGGCTTCCGAGATGGGTCACAAGATATGGAACATGGAGCTGCTTGCACCGTGCAATCTCGTTTGCGAGCGCATCGACCGAGCGGCTGTAGACATGCTCCTTCGGCGATGCCAGATTCGGTAGATACGGTGCATGGACGACCGGCGGGTAGATACCTGACCTCTTGATCTTTGTTATGAACTTCTCTGCCTGTTCAAGGGCGAGATCCTTGAACCGCCATCCCCTCGGGTTTCTCGTGAACATCTGGAACGTGTCGCAGCCAAGCTTCTGCGCCCTGTCAACAGCCAGATCTATCGAGCCCGCGATGGATACGTGTACGCCAACTTTCACCATTGTGTGTCATGGTGGTTCGATTACTATTTTATGCTGCTGGTCAGAACAGGTTATGAAAAGGAGATGATGAAATCGCCATATACAGGAATCGTAAGTTTTATGACCTCTCGAAAGAGGAAAGAAAGAAACTCGTACGTAAAATGGAACAGGAGATAAAAGGAGATTTGACAGAAGAGTTTAATCGTCCTGAGGGTGGGTTAACATGATCTACGAACGATTGCGCACCGTCCCAACCGCAGACGAGCTACTTGATCAGGCGTTTGGGCGCGCCCTGCGCCCTGCCAGGTCAGGGAAAGGACGGGTTGTTAATATCCAGAAATCGATGATCCAGACGATGTCGGACGTCCTATCGACTCGTCTTCTGAAAACAGTGCACGATTTCCCGAATTTCGATGAACTCTCCCCGTTTTACTCTGAACTGACCGATATCGTCGTCGGGATCGATCGGCTCAGGATGTCGCTCGCATCCGTGCATTGGGCAGGCGAGAAGGTCAGGTCGATTGCGCGTGAATCCGTGCGAACAATAAAAGCTGACGACTCGGTTCGTGTGCGGAAACAGGCTTATGCCCGAATATCCTCAATTGTGCATGAAGTGGACAGAGACTTGCGTTTTCTAAACGATGCGCGAAACATTCTCAGGAAACTGCCCGATATATCCGATACGCCGACGATCGTGGTTGCTGGCTATCCGAACGTCGGGAAATCGAGTTTTGTGAGGCGGGTGACCGACGCGAAACCCGAGATCGCCACGTATCCGTTCACGACGAAAGGAATATACATCGGGCATTTCGTGCGTGACGGGAAACGGTATCAGGTCGTGGATACGCCCGGTCTCCTTGATCGCCCGCTCCATGACCGTAACAGCATCGAATTGCAGGCGATAACTGCGCTAAAACATGTTGGCGATGTGGTTCTGCTCTTGATCGACCCGTCCGAGCACTGCGGCTATCCGCTCACTGATCAGACCAATATGCAGCGTGAGCTCGAGAAGACACTCGCAATCCCGGTCATTGTTGCGGCGAACAAGTGTGATCTTCCTGATTTCCATGGCGAATGGGAGTGCCGGATCTCGACAGAGACTGGGTATGGGGTGGATGAAGTGGTGCGGAGGCTGATCGGGGCAATTGATTCTCAGACATTGGACGTCAGCGACGCCGAGTCCGGCAATAGAGTGACTAAAACACGATGATCCGTCCGGATCCGGAAGCTTAACTCCGTCCGGTGTGAGCACTTGCATGCCAATTGCGATCCTTCCAGTCTATCCATCAGCATCATTGCCACCGAAACGAATGATACCTTGAAGCACAAGATACTTCAATGCTGCACTACAAGGCAATGGTAAAGACATGGAGTATGCATCCGGATGAATCTGAAGATACTGAATAAAACAGATACCGAACTGGAGATGGAGATCGCAGGCGAGACGCACACCCTGTTAAGCCTGCTGAAATCCATCCTTCTGGACGATGATGCGGTCGAGATCGCGAGCTATGATATCAGATATCTCGGCATCAGCGAGCCGGTTATGTATGTGCGCACAAGCGGCGTGGATCCGATACAGGCGGTGCGCAGCGCGCTTGTTAAATTGACTGCGATGTGCGATGAATTTAAGGCTGTGTTCCTTGAGCAAACAAACATCTGAAACGAAGCATTTATCAATGTACACATACCAGTGAGGAAATCGATGAGTGAAAGCGAAATCCTTGAACGGATCAAACAGGCGGAATCCGATGCCAAGGCGATGATCGCGCAGGGATACGAAGACCGGCGGAAGGCGATCGCCGATGCAAAAGCAGAGGCGCGTGAGATTTTAAGCATCGCCGAAGAGCGCGCAAAGGATCATGCCGACCGCCTGATGGATGCCGAAAAAGGTAGGATATCCAAAGAGCGGGGAACGATCATTCGCCAGGGGGAGGTCGATGCAAAAGCACTGAAGGATGCTGCATCTGGCAGGATCGACGCCGCAGTTGATTTTTTACTCGCAGAATTTGAGAGGACAGTTCATGCTAAAGCCGAAGCAGATGAGTAGGGTGCTGTTTGTTGGTCACAAGGATGTCCTTGAACCAACCATAGGAGTCCTGCACGATCTGCATGTCGTACATCTCGAGGAGTATACCGGAGAGGAGTATTTCAGCATCGGCAAACCACTTGCCGGCGTGGAACAGGACTCAAAGAGACTGCTCAAACTGCGCTCGATCGCAAGCTTCCTCGGCATCAAAAAACCGTACATCAAGCCAACGAGCGCCGAAAAGGTGTCGTCCGAACTCGAAGAGAAACTCGATGAACTTGAGTTCGCGGTTTCGGAAAAACTGAAGAAAAAGTCAGAGATCGAGGCGAAGATAAAGGACGCAGAGACAAATATACACGAAATCAAAGTTTTTTCCGGGATTCCTGTGAACTTTGATCTCTGCTCCGGATATGAAACGCTCCAGGTCTTTGCTGGCACGATCAAGAAGGGTGCAGAGATCGAAGCCGGACTAAGCAGGATTACCACTGATTACCAGTTGTATGTCGGTGACACAGGTACTATCGTGCTATTTGTTCTGGCTAAACACGCTGACGTGGTTGCCGAACTGTTGAACGAATCTCTCTTCAACGAGGTTAAGATACCCGCGATGTCAGGCGTGCCTGATGAACTTTTGAATGAACTCGAAACCCAGCGCGACATGTTTGTAAAAGATCTTGACTCACTGTCTTCCGAGATCGATTCAGTCAAAACGCAGTATGAGGAGTTCATTCTTGCAAGCGAGGAGCTACTCTCCATCGAGACCCAGAAGAAGGAGGCACCACTCTTCTTTGCGACGTCCGAGCACGCCTTCGCAATCGATGGCTGGGTTCCGGATGACGAGTTTGAGACATTGAAATCGAGGGTCGAAGAGGCGACCGATAATCGGGTTCACGTCACACGATCCGATAGGGCGACCGTTGGGGCTGATGAGGGTGATAAGGCTGACGACGCAAATGTCCCGATCGAATACGACAATCCGAAGATCGTGAAGCCGATGGAAGCGGTCATGAATCTCTATGCCCGCCCGAGATATCATGAGATCGATCCGACTGCTCTTGTATTCATCGCATTCCCGCTCTTTTATGGATTGATCCTTGGAGATATTGGGTATGCATTAATATTACTTGCAATATCGTTCTATGGCAGGTCTAAACTGCATGGAGAAGGATGGAATTCGCTCTTCACGGTCCTGATCTACTGTAACATCGTTACGCTATTCTTCGGGATATTATATGGAGAATTCCTTGGATTCCCGCTCGCGGGACCCCTGGCGGGACATGTTGGGCATCAAGGATTAATTCCTGGGTGGCACACCATTCTACTCTTCCAGGGTATAGGCGGTGAGCTTGTCACATATCCGATCCATAGAACGCACATCATCACCACCTTGCTGGTCCTGACCCTGGTAATCGGCGTGGTACATATCAACATAGGGTTTATCGCCGGGTTCGTGAATGTTCTGAAGAAACACGGTATGAAAGCGGCGATACTCGAAAAGGGTGGCTGGATGGTGCTGCAACTTGGCGCATTCATGTTGTTGTTTGGAGCGGTCGGGGTTATCCCGAGCATACTGCCGGGTGCAGTCATATTCGCGCTTGCGGTCATCATGCTGATCGCAGGAGAGGGCGGTACCGCTATTATTGAGATACCATCCATCCTGAGCAACATCCTTTCGTACTCAAGGCTGCTTGCGGTCGGGCTATCATCGATCGGCATCGCAACAGCAATCAATACCATGTCAGGAATGATATGTCCGGAAGAGATTGGAATATTTACCGTATTTGCAGCGATCATATTCATACTTGGACATGCGCTCAATACCGCACTGAGCATAATCGCCCCTGGACTGCACGCACTCAGGTTGCAGTACGTGGAATTCTTTACCAAGTTCTACGAAGGCGGGGGCAGAATATACGATCCATTCGGATACAACAGAATATACACAGAGGAATAAAAATGACAATACCAGTAGATATAGCACAGACAACAGTTGAACAGCTGGCAGCAAATCAGGCAGGCTTGATCGCAATCGGCGCAGGACTTGCAGTCGGACTTGCGGGTCTTGGCTCGGGTCTTGCAGAGAAAGATATCGGTTCTGCCGCGGTCGGAGCATTTACCGAGAAAGAGGAACTCTTTGGTAAGGGTCTGATCATGACCGTTATTCCAGAGACGATCGTGATCTTCGGCTTCGTTATTGCGATCATGCTGCTCATGTGATCATGGGGCTGGAAAACGTTGTTGAAGACATCCTGAAGAGTGCACGGGACGAAGTCTCTGCAATCATTGCGGAACAGGATGCAGAGGTGACCTCGATCATCGAGGAGGCAAAGCGCAGAGGCGAGCGGATCACTGGCGAGAAGGTGGCATCCGCAGAGCACGAGATCGAGCGTATCCACAAGCAGGAGCTCTCAAGCGCGAACCTCGAGGTCAAGCGGATGATGCTTAATACGCGCAAAGGAATACTGGACGAGACATACCGTCGGGCACTGGAACGCATTCGCGAACTGGACAGTTCAGCGCTCTTAAGACCACTGATCCAGGCACATAGTGGCGATGCCACCCGGGTGTACTCGAACAAGGCAGATCAACCGACCGTTGAGCGATTGTGCGATGAACTACTTGAGGCTCGGCTAACAGAACTTGAATACGCAGGCAATATTGACTGCATGGGTGGAATCGTCCTTGAAAACAAAGATGGGAGTGTAAGGCTGGATTACACATTCGATACCATCATGGACGAGGTCAGCGAGCAGTCGATGAAACAGATATCGGGCATCCTGTTTGAGCAGACATGAATATCGTCTTGTCGATCGGCGGCTCGGTTGTTGGGTGCGATCAGGACAGAATCTCACGATACGCGAAGATGCTCCGGGACGTGGCGTCGGATCATACCGTCTTCGTGGTGGTCGGCGGCGGAGAGACCGCCCGCGATTATATCAGGAGAGCCCGCGCATTCGGAGCCGATGAGGCATTCTGCGATGCGATCGGGATTGCGGTCACCAGATTGAATGCGCGTCTCCTCATCGCAGCGCTCGGGCACGATGCATACCCGGTTCCACCTGAAACGCAGGAGGATGCTCTGGTTGCAGCGCTATCCGGGAGGATCGTTGTCATGGGCGGGACGATCCCGGGGCACACAACCGATGCGGTTGCGGCTATACTTGCCGAATACGCACA
>DAOVGO010000024.1 GCA_030672345.1 Methanosarcinales archaeon
AGAAAATCGCCTTATGCGCCCGATTACTCGATATCAACGGTAGAAGAACAGGTGAACACAGTCCTGAACTGTCCTGAACTCGCAAATGTGGATGCTGTGAAGAACGAGAGGGTCTACGTTGTGCAGTATTCGCATTTCAGCAAAGGGACATCCAGGTGTCTATGCGTTGCCTACCTGGCAAAACTGCTCCACCCGGAGCTATTCGAGGAGATGGATCCGCAGGCGATGCATCAGGAGTACGTAGACCGATTCCTGGGCATAGATGTCAGCGTTGAGAGTGGTAATTTCCTGTATCCATCGTTAGAGGAGAGTTGATGGAAATAAAAGCATAAAGAGGTACTATACATGAGACTAAATACAATATTGGCTGGGATAGCCATAAGCTTGCTGCTCCTGCTTGCGCTGCCGGCAGCAGCATCAGACTACACGCTTGGCGTCTTCGGCAATGCGAACGAAGACGACACGATCAACATGCAGGATGTGACGTACACCGAACTGATCATCCTCGAGTACAGAGACAAGACAGAACTATCAGATGCCAAGTATGACGGCAAGATCAACATGCAGGACGTGACGCAGATCGAGCTCGTCATTCTGGGAAAAGAGAAGGAGCTGACACTCATCGATACGGCTGACAGGATCGTGACAATCCCAAAACCGATAGAGCGAGTGGTCGCTGCCGGTCTACTGGACGATGTCAGGATAGTTATACAGCTTGGTGCCACAGATAAACTCGTGGGAATAAACAACTATGCCAAGAGATATGCATTGAAACCGTCGGATTACTGGTCCCCGATACGAGAGGCAGCACCCGAGCTAAAAGACCTTCCTGATGTGGGTGGTTACACAAACCCGAACACCAAGATAATACTATCCCTGAAACCGGATGTGGTCTTCGAGTACGGTCGCATTCCGGACGTAGCCAATGCAATCCAAGAGAATACGGGTATTCCCGTCGTATGCATCAGTAATTCACAACTTGACCTTGGCGTGTACAGAATCGCAGGTATGATTCTGGGAGAGGAGGAAAGGGTTGAAGAGCTGATTTCGTACGCTGATGAAGAGATCGACAAAGTAACAGATGTCACATCAGATATATCCGAGGATGAAAAGCCAAGAGTGTATTGTATATCCGGCTGTGGCGGTGAGTCTGCGATCACAAAGACGTGGGGTCGCTATGACCCTATCAATATAGCCGGAGGAATAAACGTAGCAGAGGAATACGTAATTGGCAGTGGCAGTTCGATTGTCTCCAAGGAGCAGATCATCGCGTGGAACCCGGACACCATCCTGATCCACGGTGTGTCGCCGCCGCATTCGATCTCAATAGACGATGTGCTCGCAGACCCTGACTTGCAGACCGTGAATGCTGTGAAAAACCGTAATGTCAACTATACAAAGGGATATATGATCGGGTGGGACCCTGCAACAGGTCTCACTGAGTGCTTCTACATGGCTAAACTCTTCCACCCGGATGAATTCGAGGATCTGGACGAGGAGGAAGAGGGTAACGAGATACTCGAGACATTTTATGGCGTTGAGGATCTTTACACAGAGATGCTCGATCTATCTGACCGTTACAGATGGGAATAACATGCAAGGAATAATAAACTGGAACGAACTCTGGAAAGTGACAAGATCGGGTTCTATGTGGAGAAGAACCCTCAATGGTCCTGCTGGTAGCTTCTGGGACGGTAGAGCGAAGCAGTTCAACGAGTCCATGATGCAGAACAGAGAACGCTCTCAAAAACAGATGGCAAAGATCGATCTATCCCCGGAGTACACGGTTCTGGATGTGGGTGCAGGCACAGGAAGACTCGCGATTCCCATTGCAAAGCAGGTGAAGAGCGTGACCGCAATAGATCCCTCCGGAGGCATGCTTGCATGCTTGCAGGAGAACATGGAGAGGGAAGGTGTAACGAACATCCGATGCATCAACAAACAATGGGAGGATATCGAACTGGGCGGTGATATAGAACCACATGACGTTGTGATCGCATCCCATTCGCTCTCCATGCTCGATATCCAGGAAGCACTTGCAAAGATCGATGCCGCCGCAACGAAGTCCGTCTATCTCTTCACGTTTGCGGGCAGATGGATGGACGGAGGACTCTGTGAGGAGATCTGCGGTGAGAAGCGTCACTCATGGTCGGATTACATCCACCTCTGCAACATCCTGCACGACATGGAGATATACGCGGATGTGGCGATCTGGGACTCGGAGTTTGAACAGCGCTACGCCAATATAGACGAGGCAGTGACCAGGATGAAGGAGATGTATGACCTGCCATTAGAAAAGGATAAAATCTTGAGGGACCATCTATCCGGAACCCTGGTTAAAGATGATGGGGCGCTCTGTTTGAAACGTGCATCAAAGAGTGCTATGATACGGTGGCAGCCGAATTCACACGAAAGGGCTTGAGATGGCAGAAGTGGACGTCGCTGCAACCGTAACAAGAAGCGAGGTGAAAGAAGAGTATGGAACGTACATTGGCAGGAAGATATTCTTCATCTCCTTCTTTATCGCTTTAACGGTGCTCTTATGTGGCATAAGCATATCACTTGGACCTCTCCGATTTTCGGTCGTGGAGGTATATGCCACCATCATTGACAGATACCTTCCCAGCCTCTTCGATGTTCCTGAGCTTGCACCGAGAGTGGTCTGGAACATAAGGATGCCCAGGGTTGTAATGGGCGTCCTTGCAGGAGCCGGGCTTGCCATCGCGGGAGCAGAGATGCAAGGGATACTCAGAAACCCGCTCGCATCCCCGTTCACCCTGGGAATCTCAGCCGGTGCAGGACTGGGTGCTGCCCTTGCGATCATCACCGGTGTTGGCTTTGTTGGTGGGGGGCTTCTTCTGGTGGGAAATGCGTTCCTCTTCGCTCTGATACCGGCATTTGTAATCGTTGGACTGTCACGGTACAAGCAAGCTACGCCAGAGACGATGATACTTGCAGGCATTGCGATGACCTACATCTTCGGTGCGGTCTCGTCATTGCTCCACTACTTCTCTGATGCAGAAGCACTGAAGGACGTGATCGTCTGGCTGATGGGGGACCTTGGAAAGGCTACATGGAGCAATATATACATAATCGCGCTCGTACTTCTGGTCTGCATCCCGCTACTGCTATGGAAATCATGGGACCTCAATGTGATGGGCGCAGGAGACGAGACCGCAAAGAGCCTTGGTGTAAATGTTGAGCGGACCAGAATCTGTGGGATGATGCTTGCATCGTTTATTACCGCAGTTATTATATGTTTCACCGGAATGATCGGATTCATAGGTCTGGTTGCTCCGCATATCACTCGTATGTGCATCGGTGGAGATAATAGATTTGTACTCCCGGCTTCGGCACTCTTCGGGGCTGCTTTTCTGGTTGCTGCAGATATTATCTCAAGAGAAGTCGTAGCGCCGGTGATAATCCCCGTGGGGATCATTACATCCTTTGTGGGAGGTCCCTTGTTCCTTTATCTAATAATCAGAAAGAAGAAGGAGTACTGGTGAAGATGAAACTGAGTATACAGGACCTAGACTGGAATTCTATGTGGAAGGACGCAATCGAGGAGTCGGACTGGAAGCAGAGAGCCGGAACTCCCGAGTTCCGGGATGGACGGGTTGACTGGTTCGAGGAACTGGTCCGGCAGAGCGACCGTGCAGGGATGATCATGAAACGAATCGAGGTTATGCCGGACTACACGGTTCTTGACATCGGTGCAGGTCCGGGCACGGTTACAATTCGTGACCGCTTCCGATTCGCTTATTATGAAGGATATGGCTCAAAAAGGAGGAAGAACAATGGAAATGAGTAAAGAGATACAGGATATGATAAACGAGAATCTGGTCCATCTGGCAACCACATCTCTGGATGGTATACCGAATGTGGTTCCTGTGGGCGGCATACGTGCGATAAGTGACAGCGAACTCTTGATCGTGGACGTCTTGTTTGACAAGACGAAGAAGAACCTGCTCGAGAACCCTCGTGTTGCAATCGCTGTTGAGGTGCTCGGGAAGGGAGCGCCGCGTGGATATCAGCTCAAAGGGCGGGCAACGATTCACACGAGCGGTGAGCTCTTCGAAGAGGCAGAGAAGATGGTGGAGAGGATGGCAGAGGAGATGCGAAAGAGAGGCTCCGGTCACCATCCGAGCCTGACAGTGAAATCCGCGGTTCACGTGGATGTGGAAGCGATATACTCAACCGTCCGCCAGAAGAAGGAGGAGAACTGATATGGGAGTCGTGGACACGATCCCGGAGATCGGTTCGGAACCGCTGGACCGGATGGTGAAGGGCTGCGAAGCATCGAATATACTGCGAACAGCCCTTGATCTTGACCTCTTCGATCTACTCGAGGAGCCAAAGACCGCGGAGCAGGTATCATCAGAGACCGGAACCGTTGCAACATTTACAGAGAAGTTCCTGAATGCTCTCTGTACGATAGACCTCCTCTCAAAACGTGATGGGGAGTATGCGAACACTCAGCTTGCCGCAACCTTCCTTATGAAGAAGAGCCCGTTTTATCAGGGCAATATGATCAGACTCTCAGGAAACAACTCTCTCAACTGGTCAAAACTGTGTTCGGCAATGAAAGGGGATCTGCCAGATGAGATGGGCGAGAGACCTGAAAGGGTCTTCGATTCCAGTTTTATTCTGGCGATGGCTGAGGGTTCGATGCGGGGGAGTCTTCACCGAACCGTAAAAGAAGTCGCGGCTATTCCGGAATTCAAGAGAGCGAGAACGCTTCTTGATCTTGGCGGCGGGCACGGGCTCTATGCGATAGCGTTCGCAGAGATGAATCCGGAACTTAACGCCACGATCTTTGATCTGCCGCCTGTTACAGAGGTCACACGAGAGTTCATCGGAAGGTACGGCATGAACGAGAGAGTCAGTGTCGCCGGAGGGGACTTTGCCATGGACGATATCGGACACGGATATGACATCGTCTTCGCATCTGATGTCTTCTACCGGAAGCCGGATGCGCTTTCGGGTGTCTTTGAGAAGATACACGATGCGCTGAATGATGGCGGCTCGATCATGCTCAAGCACTGGATCTTGAACGATGACCGGACCGCTCCGCCCACATCGGTTCTCTTCGATCTGATGCTCTCCCTGCGAGGAGGCGACTGGCATCATATCTACACCGAGACTGAGTATATTGAGCTACTCGAAGGTGCCGGGTTTTCAGATATCCGTGTTCTGGACGTATCATCTCAGGTAAGTCCGTCTGTAATCCTCGTCGGGAATAAAGAGACATAAAACACTGGAGGAATGAGAATTGAGAATGAGTGAAGAATTGATGGAGATTTTGGATGAGAACATCGTCTATCTGGCTACATCCACAACAGAGGGGAAGCCAAACGTGGTTCCTATTGGTCTGGCACACGCGATGAGCGATGAAGAATTGCTGATTGTGGACGTGCTCTTCAATAAGACGAGAAAGAATCTCGAAGAGAACCCAGAGGTTGCAATATCGTTCACAGATATGAAGAGACTGCAGTCCTACCAGTTGAAGGGCAGAGCAGAGATCTTCAAGAGCGGTGAGATCTACGAGAAGACTCTGGATATAATGAAAGAGAAGGCAGAGAGGCGGAGAGAATCGCTTGAGGAAATTGCGGATCCTGAAGTAAGCGAAAGAGCTCGCAAGGTAAGCGAGATGCACAAACGACTGAAACCAAAAGCTGCTGTGCTGATCAAAATCGAGGAGATATACTCGCATATACCCGAATCAAAGGAGCGTGAATAGAGTGGATATTGAAATAACAACGATCGACGAAGCCGAAGGTCTGGAGACTTCGGAAGGTGTGATGAAGCCGCTCGTCTTCGGCGAGAATCTGGCGGTTATGCATCTCTTGATTCCGGCGGGTCTTGAGGTCCCGCCTCATGCACACCCGGGAGAAGGCGTTCTGTACTGTCTGAGCGGCGAGCTGGATGTTGTATCGGGAGGTGAAACTGTGACGATTTCCAGTGGAACTGCGATGCTGGTTCCACCCGGCACAGAGGTGGGTATCAAGAACCGGCATGACGCAGCCGTGAATGCGCTGCTGATCTCATCTCCGCCAACTGTGAGATCGGTTGAGGAACTCAAAAATCTTATAAGGCATCACAAAGGAGGTAAATAACGATGTGTAGACACGAAGATTGTTTGAACGATCATGGACACGATCCTGAGAAGTGTACGTCAGAGCAGATACAAAAGTGCCACGGCGACGCCGGGACGCACCCATGCAACTGCGAATGTGATTGTAGATGATCGAAGTATCGAACCTCACCAAGAGATTCAGGGACTTCACAGCAGTGGATCGCATAAGCTTTGAGGTATCTGCCGGCGAGATATTCGGGTTTCTCGGTCCGAATGGCGCCGGGAAGACGACTGCGATCATGATGCTCACAACACTCCTGCGCCCGAGCGATGGCAGGGCTACAGTCTGCGGACTTGATGTCTCAAAGGAACAGGGGAAGATAAGAAAGAAGATCGGTGTCGTCTTTCAGGACCATACCAGCGATGACTGGCTGACCGGAAGGGAGTATCTCCGGCTTCATGCCGGGATCTACGACGTCAGCACGGACCGGGTCGACAATCTCCTCGAGCTCTTTGACCTGAAGAGGTGGGCGGGGTCGGTCATAAAGGAGTACTCGAGCGGGATGCGGCGGAGGCTGGAGATTGCACGGGGGCTGATCCACTATCCGGAGGTTCTATTCCTCGATGAGCCGACACTGGGGCTTGATGTTCAGACACGGCAGAAGATCTGGGATCACATCGAGTCGCTCAGAAGAGATGATGGGCTCACCGTCTTTCTGACCACCCATTACATGGATGAGGCTGATAAAGTCTGTGACAGAATCGCGATCATCGACCATGGGCAGATCGTTGCAATCGGCACACCAGACGAGTTAAAATCGGTCGTGGAGGGGGCTCGCACAACGCTGGACGAGGTCTTTCTCCATTACACAGGCAGAGATACGCGAGACCGGATA
>DAOVGO010000057.1 GCA_030672345.1 Methanosarcinales archaeon
TGTACGTCGCGGGGCTGCTGCCGCACTTGGTTGGGTTGGTGATGGGAAAGCAGTTGAACCGCTGGTCGAAGCACTCCAAGATGAAGATGGAGACGTACGCTGGTATGCCGCCGATTCACTTGGCAAGATTGGCGATATACGCGCAGTCGAACCGCTGATAAACTCGCTTAATGATGCTAATTCTGATGTGCGCCGCGGTGCCGCCTCTGCGCTTGACAGGATCGGTGATGGGAGGGCAATTGAACCGCTAGTCGAAGCACTCCGAGATGAGGATGAGGATGTGCGCGATACGGCTGCCATCGCACTTGGTAAGATCGGCGATCCAAGAGCGGTTGCGCCACTGATCAAATTGCTTGAGAATGAGAATCAGTGGGTGCGTGGTGAGGCTGCCTCTGCGCTTGGTGAGATCGGCGATGCAAGAGCAGTTGAACCGCTAATCAAAACGCTTGGGGACCGGGAGTGGAATGTACGTCGCGCATCTGCTGGCGCCCTTGGTAAGATTGGGGACTCAAGAGCGGTCGAACCGCTGATCGAAATGCTTGGAGAAAGGGGCATGTGGATGTGTGATGAGGTGATCATCGCACTCGGAGAGATCGGTGATGCAAGAGCGGTTGAGCCACTGATCAGAGTGCTTGAAGGGGCGGATTTGGGGATGCGACCGCCATCGCATGTATGCATGAGCGCTGTTGGCGCGCTTGGCAAGGTTGGCGATTCGAGGGCGGTCGAACCGCTGATAAAAGCACTCAAAATTCAGAGTGATAGCATGCGTGACGAGGTTGTCGCAGCACTCAGTAAAATTGGTGAGCCAGTGGTTGAGCCGCTGATAAACGCGCTTGGTGGCAAGGATTGGAGTACGCGTTTGGGATCTGCTGATGCACTTGGCAGGATCGGGGATGAGAGAGCAGTCGAGCCACTGATAAACAGACTCAGCGATCGCAGCAAGTATGTGCGTGCTGGTGCTGCACGGGGACTTGGTAAGATTGGCGATTCGAGGGCGGTTGAACCGCTACGGCAATTGCTCAATGATAATACTAACAAGGTACGAGATGCCGCCGCCCGTGCGTTGGAAGCCATAGAGCAAAGATCCAGGAGTTAAGATAGAGGATAAACATTGAAACAAAGAGTAAATGCTTATTGTAGACATGATCTAACTAATCTACCATATTATGTGAATTAACTCCATTTAAAGTTTATGAGAATAGTTTAAATACGAAAGTAACTACGTTGTAATATATGCGCAGTGGAGCGAGTAAATATGGTGGGCATTGAGGAATCAGAAATGCAAACGGATGTGAACGAACTCATAGAATCACTGACCAGATTGCTTGAAGACGATGACCGGAAGGTACGCGGGGATGCCGTAGGGAGACTTGGCGAGATCGGTGGTGTGAGGGCGGTTGAGACACTGATAAAAACGCTTGGGGATCCTGACGAAAACATACGCAAAAGAGTGGTCGAAGCACTTGTTGGGATTGGCGAGCCCACGGTTGAGCATTTGATAGAAGCGATTGGTGATGTGGGTTGGGCTGCTGCCCGTACGCTTGGCGAAATCGGCGAGCCAGCAATCGAGCCTCTGATAAAGGCACTTGATGAAGAGGACGAGCGAATACGCGAAAATGTCGCCCATGCACTTGGTTGGATTGGTGATGAGAGGGTTATTGAGCCTCTGATGAATGTGCTCAGTGATACAGAGTGGGAGGTGCAGAATGCTGCTGTCGAAGCGTTTGCCGATATTGGCGAGCCGGCGGTCGAGCCGCTGATAAATGCACTTGAGGATAAAAATGTGTATATGCGTCAAGGTGTGGCTTGGGCACTTGGTGGCATCAACGATGATAAGGTGGTTGAGCCTTTGATAAAAGCACTTGGAGATGATGATGAAAGTGTGCGTCAGGTTGCTGCTTATGCACTTGGTGATAGTTATATTTGTGACGAGCGGGCGGTTGAGCCTTTGATAAAAGCACTCGATGATGAAGATGAAGGTGTGCGTTGGGCTGCTGCATCTACGCTTGGTGGAATTGGTGATGAGAGGTCGATTGAGCCTTTGATAAAAGCACTCGAGGATGAGTGTGATACTGTGCACTGGAATGCCGCCTGCGCACTTGGGTGGAGTGGTGATGGGAGGGCGATTAAGCCTTTGATAAAAGCGCTTGGGGTTGATGAGGGGGGTGTGTATAGGGAGGCTGCCACTATACTCTGCGAGATTTTTGGTAAACCAGCAGTTGAGTCTCTGATAGAGGCGCTCAAGGACGAAAATATGGTCGTGCGTGCTAATGCTGCTTATGTGCTTGGTGGAATTGACGATGAGAGGGCGGTTGAGCCGCTGATAAGATCAGTTGGTGATGAAGATGAGGATGTGTGTGATGCTGCTTATGATGCACTTACTGATATTGGTGAGCCAGCAATTAAACCGTTGATAAGTGCGCTTGAGGAGGGGGATGTGTGGGTACGTTGGGTTGCCATCCACGCGCTCGGTGAGATTGGCGATGATAGGGCAATCGAGCCACTGAGACGACTCCTCGATGACGATACTAAAAATGTCAGAAATGCCGCCGCCCATGCGTTAGAAGCGATAGAGCAAAGATCAAGATGATCGGGCACGCGACAATTCCCCATAATCAAAACCCTTTAGCACACACCCACCCAAGAATATAACCTGCCAGAGGAATCCCACCATGAACCTGACCGAACTTTACGCCCGCCTGATAAAAGGCGAAGACCTCCACACCGAGTTCAAGGAACACCTCATTCATGCCGATGATTTAGCCGCATCAATCATCGCATTTGCCAATACGGACGGGGGACAGATGATCTTTGGGGTAGACGACAGCGGACAGATCACAGGTCTTGGCGATGAAACGGATCATGTACTCCAGTTCATAGACAACATAGCGTTCAACAATTGCGAACCTCCTGTGACGATCGTTCAGGAGACGGTCAGAGACCAGCAGGGACGAATTGTAGTCATCGTAAACATCCCGAAAGGAGACCATCGCCCGTATCGAACGAATCGGGGCGTGTACTACGTGCGGACCACATCAGGACGCAGGCAGGCATCTCGCGAAGAACTGTTACGACTGTTTCAATCCACAGAGAGCTTTTATTACGACGAAACCTCTGTTTTTCAGAGTAATGTTGCGGATCTGGACGATAAGGCGATAGAAAGGCTGCTAAAAGATATTGCAGGACAGGGGTTCGATCTTGCAGGCATTTCAGGTGAGCGACTGTTAGCAAACTGGCACCTGGTCAGAGAGACAAAAACGGATGTCATGGCGCATCTCACCCCCACCCTTACAGGAATTCTCTTTCTTGCCAGTCATCCGCAGCAATTCATTCCTTACGCATATGTCTCCGCGCTTCGCATCCCTGGAACCGATATATCGGCAGAACCTTACGATCAGAAGCATATCGAGGGGCGTATGGTGGATATGCTCCATGATGTGATGCGGTTTCTGGATATTCATCTGATGCGCCCCCATCGAATCGTTGGGCTGCTGCCTGAAGCGAGACCTGAGCTCCCTGTGGTTACGTTGAGAGAGTCTCTTGTGAACGCGCTGGCACACCGTGATTACACAATCTCTGCGCCTGTGCGTGTGATCGTCTTTGATGATCGTGTTGAGATACGCACACCAGGGCAGCTCCCGAACACGGTCACGATCGAGTCTATGAGATGGGGTGTCCATGTCCTGCGTAACCCGACGATCTACAACGTCTTTCTGAAGTTGGGGTTTGTAACCGATGCGGGAAGTGGTATTCCGAGGATGATTCGCGTCTTTCGTGAGGCTACAGGGCAGGAACCTATTCTTCGCATGGAAGGGAATGAATTCGTTACAGCATTCCCCAGGTCTTTTACACCGTGATCTCCTGAATCGATCTCGCCTGGAGCGGGGGTGGACAGTATTGAATCAGAGAGAGAAAGAGAGAGCGAACGTAGGATAGGAGCGTGCGAGACGTGTGGGGTAGGGTTTTAAGAGGCGAGAGGTGACGCTGCCCGGAGCCTGGGCGGGCGTTTATTGAGAGACATGTGATGGAAGTCGAGAATCCGGATGGGTTGCCCGGGTGGCTATTTGCACCTTCATCAATTCTTCCGTCTTCTTCAGAAACGATATGGCCTTTCTATAAAATATTGGAAAATCGACCGGGGAATCTCCTCGTCATAAAAGTTTTTATGTAAGGTATTGAGTTCCAGAAATAACGTGTGATATGTTTCATCTCCGGTTTCTTTGCTCACACTTCTTGTATAATCGAAAAATTTTGCGTGACTCGGAATATGTATGTTAGATAACGACGCCAATGCCTTTATTGATTGTGTCACCGCACCCCACAAAAGTTCAGAGGATTTCCTAAACTCGTTTTTACTGAAATATTTATCGGCATTCGAGATATATTTATCTCTGGTTTTTAAATACCTTGAAGTGATATCACTCAAACCCAACGACTCTTCCATCTCTGTCATCTATTGTTACCCTCTTAAGGTCCTCACCAAGAACGCCGACGTCTACAAGAACTTCCCATTCGGATCTGGTTTCATCGAAGGTTACCTTCTTTAATCGTATAAACGGATACCCGGCTTTGGTCCTTACAAATTCCATTGCCCTGTCAACAACTTCATCGGTATGCATATTTCAAGTAAGTGAAGATGTCAGCATAAAACATATCGCCGCACTGGAGTCGTTTCATGCAAGGGAAGCCCCCGAATCAGGATGTGTGATATATTCGACCGTAGGAATCATCTGCAGGTACGCCGCATCACCAGATATGACAACGCCAGCATCCCGATCGCCATGCGTATGCCATATCCCGGAACCGAACCCGGACATGAACCCGAACCCGAAGCGTTGGCGTGCGTCGCGGACGTGATGCCAGATGCGGATGCGTCGGCGGTTCCTGCCGTGGCATTCGATGCAGGAGTTGTATTAAACGGCGATCCGGGCGCAGGTGCGGGCAGGTCAGGATCAAGGTACTGATACACGTAAAAAAAGACAAGATCCTTCTGCGATCCGACATATATGTGATCGATGGTCACATCGAATATTTCGTCCTTTTTTTCGTAAACAAAATGGTCGTCTGCCCCAAATACCCCGTAATCAACGGTTGTACCGTTCTGCATCAACTCAATCCATGCTTTATCTCCCCTGGAACCCACACCCTTGATGACGATGGAGTATCCCTGATAAAACGTCCTTTGTTCACCGTTTACAAGAACCTGACCCTCTCCGTCGATCAGTAACCGTGTCTGGTTGGTCACATTTATGTTAGTTCTCTGATCAGAGACGTTTTCTGCGTTCACAGGACAACCGGTAGTGTATATCAATAAAACCAACAGGATCAAGCCAGTTGAACTGATCCGGTTAATCGGCGTCGCCCCTCCCATCCCCTACCTCCTGTGCAGTGATCGCGATCAATTCATTCATGCAGGCGACCGCGACCGGCGTCCCGCCTCTGGTGCCGGTGCACGTGATCGATGGCACATCAAGGCTTCGCAGCAGTTCCTTTGACTCGGCAGCGTTCACAAAACCGACCGGAGTCCCGATCACCAGCGCGGGGCAGGCGCCCTCCTTGATCAGTTCGCAGACGGTGAGCGCGGCTGACGGCGCATTCCCGACCACAATGATCGAATCATCCAGATCACGCCCCAGCGCCATGAATCCGGCTGATGTTCTTGTGACGCCGTACCTGTCAACAAAATCCTTGCCGGCAGCAAGATCGAGCACGCAGGTTATCGGGCATCCATGACCGATTTTCGAGATTCCCACAAAAACCATCCTGATATCAGTGTAAACAGCACTGTTACGTCTGATCGCATCGATTCCCGCACGCACCGGGTCGTTTCCGAACCGGAGCAGGTTAGCGAATTCCGGATCGCCGGTTGCGATCACGCAGCGCTGCCGTATCCGGTCCCGGTATCCGGTATCTCCGACGATCTCCTTTGCTATGCTGCGGCTTCTGGATGAGATCTCCCTTGCCTGCGGGGTCACGGCGCCGAGATCAGACGTTTCTACCATGCTTGAGTGGTTAGAATTTTATAGCCCTATAATGTTTCCATGTCCGCAAATGTCCGCCGAATTCAATCGGCATCGATTTCACGTCACTCGTGTGCGACAAGAAGTCGCATCACAGATTGCCCGTGCGGGCTACCCCGCACGTTCTGGGGGCACAACCCGAATTTGCTGCGAAATACACCCAAGACTTTTTCGACAGTGCCACTTTCATAGATGGTGCACTTTCCTCCGGTTTAAGTACCCATGACGACCCTTAAGTATTTTTATGTCGCTCACAGTCCAGCCGATCACAGGCGAACCCGCGCTCGTTGTCTGCAACACCATTCGCACACTCGTCATCGCCGACCTGCACATCGGAATCGAGCAGGAGCTGTACCGGAGTGGTTTTGGCATCCCATCACAGACTAAAAAAATATCTGATAAAATATTAACATTGATAACCGAACATTCGCCGGACAGGATCGTGCTGCTCGGCGATGTCAAGCACAACGTGCCATACGTATCAGGACAGGAGCAGCGTGAACTTCCGGCATTTCTCGCGAGCATGGCGCGACACGCTCCAGTGGAGATCGCTGCCGGCAACCACGACGGCGGCATCGATAAGTATGTGATAGGCAGCGTCACGCTGCACCCGTCAGCCGGTTTCGTGCTCGACGGCGTCGGATATGTGCACGGACACGCATGGTTTCATCCGGATCTGCTGGATGCCGAATACGTGATCATGGCGCACAATCATCCGACCATCCGTTTCGTTGACGATCTCGGATACCGGAGCGCAGAGCCTGCGTGGATCAGGGCCGGGCTGCGTCGCGACGATCCGGCATTTACTGATCGGTACCGCGATCACGATTCTGCAAACCCCCGGGTCATAATTATGCCGGCGTTCAACGAACTGTGCGGCGGCGTCCCGTTCAATGTCAGAAATCCGGATCTGCTCGGTCCGATCGCGGTACACGCGCTGAAGATTAAGGATGCTGCAGCGTATCTGCTCGACGGCACCAACCTCGGGAGGATCGGGGACCTGACCCGACTCGATACGGACCTGCTAAAATGATTTCCGGGGCGTTTGCCATGCGTTCGTGACCGATTTTTCGAAAAAGTGTAATGGTCAATCTGACCATGAACACACAGCGACCGATGCTCATACAACATGATCACCAACAGGAGGATTTTTGTTCTTTGCGACTTTGCGCCCTTCGTTCTCGATTTAACGCGAAGACGCAAAGACGCGAAGAGTGTTGTTAATCTCGGTCTTCACGTCTTTTGCGTTGTTGTACATCCAACTGACCATTATAGATTTTTCGAAAAGGCAACTCCCGCTGATCACGATATCTCATCAAACACCAGATCCACCCATCTCCGCTCACCAACCACGACCTCGAATTCAACCGGAGTCAGCACCGGCGCCGGGAAGATCGCAGAACCATCGATTGCGATTCGCGGGCACGCCGTACTGACAAAAGCATCGAGATCAAACGAGTGCAGC
>DAOVGO010000120.1 GCA_030672345.1 Methanosarcinales archaeon
TAATCACCCTGATTTCGCACAACGACCCCAATTGTGTTGTTCTTCTCCGCAAAGACCCGGTCAGGCACTTTGATCTCGGTGATTGTCAGATCCGGCTTTGTCTCCGACGGCGGTGGTGTTGGCGTTGGTGCGTCGCCGCTCGCAAGCGTGAGCACCGCAATGAACGGATGAATCGCGGTTTCAGTGCCTCTCTCGAATAAGATGGTATTTCCTGTCGTATTAAAATATGACGAGACATCGAAAGTCTTGAGATCAAACCCGTAAGCAGAATCCCTCATGATGTCAGCCACATCATCGCCCCCGATCTGGTTGTCGTTTATGTAGAGGTAATCCGTCTCTCCGGGATCCCCACAGAGATACCCGACGGTGAGGCTTGCATTCGGATTAGTGGATGTTGCGGCAGAGAAGGCAGTGGTGCATGTATCGTGCGGCGTCTTGTAGTTCAGATTCTCGTGCCCGTCATTGAGCCAGTATTCAACCTCCGGCGCATCATCATTCTCACTCTCGTAGACTGCAGCAAGCGTGATCCCGTAAACCCTGCCATCGATGTCGCCGGCAGTCACGACCGATGCGGTGTTGGCTCCCTTTGCGAGACGGGAGGTGACCTCGTAGGTCACAAGGTACACCCCGTAGCCGTTGCATGCCACATTTGGGTTGCTGTCCGCTTCGCCAGCCAGGTTCAGCGTTCCGAGCGTCTCTCCATTGACCGTGGTCTCGACTGTTCCCGTGTAATCCGGGGTTCCGCCCCATACTCCCACATACAGGCGGGCATAGACCACGTCCCCTGGCAGATCAAAGCTCTCGGTGTATGGCGCGCTCTTGGCGTCCTCGTTACCATGCCCGCCAGCCACGTACACCCCACCGGCAACGGTGCCATGCTTCACAGAAACGATCGGTGTGCCATCGAATTTGTAATCCGCCCCCGCTTGCTGGGCAAGGGTCAGCAGCAATATGCATAATAGTAAATATTTAAATTTTGTCATAATTCACACCATTCCAGATAATTTTTTTGTATAATCCCGGCTCATGATAGTCTCCTCGCTACAATGATCGATGCAAGAATCGTGAGAATCACAAGGAGTGATCCAAACCCTGGTGTCGATTCCGGTGCCGATTCTGTCGACCCGGGAGAGGGCAACATAACCTTCTCTTTGTGTTCCACGATCAGCACGGCGCAGGCAGGCTGCAGATATCCGTCCGTCTTCCGATCATACGTCATGTTGTTCTGTGGCTGGATATACTCGGTAACATCCCAGGAGTCAAGATCAAAGCACAGGTCCCTCCACACATACGCCCCGCCCTCAATGCACCCGCCATCCGCAGCATCCTCCGCGATCAGATGACCGTTGAATGAGAGCGTGTCGTTCACACCCTCGTTTCCGGAGAGGTACATCGTCCAGAGTGTGGCAGACTTGAGATCCTCGGAACTTCCGACCATCTTCTCGAAAGAGACGGTCTCGCGGTCGTGCTCTGTCCGGTAATTCAGGTTTATGTTCCCCTCGCAGATCCAGTATTCCTTACTGGTTTCAGTCGGATCTCTGTAGACCGCAACGAGCGCCGTTCCCTTGACCCTGCCATCGATCTCGCCGCCTGTTACGATCGTCACGGCATTGTTGTTGCCGCTGGTGGCATATTCTGCCACATCATAATGTATCCAGTATTCGCCGTTTCCCGAGCAGTAGACATCCGGATTGGCGTCGTTCAACCCCGCAAGCGAGATCGTTCCGAGATCATGCTCATTGAATACCACCGAAACCCAGCCGGTCGCTTCCTTTGTGCCGCCTTTCACACCCACATAGAGATACGCAAAGAGAAGATCGGAAGGAACGTCTTCAAAGACCTCAGTGTATGGTGAGGTGCCCACCCCATGCCCGCCATCGACATAGACGCCTCCTACGACGGTGTCGTGCCGGATTGTATCGAGGTTGAATCCGTCAGAGGCGTATTGTGCGGATGCAACGGGAAGGGAGGATAGTAGGAGCATGGCTGTCAGTACGTACCCGATCTCGTTGACACGGTGGTATGCATCCTCTCGAACGATATTCCAGTTCATGGTCGTCTTCTTAATGCAGTGATCGATACGGTGATTATGAGAATCGTAAGGAATGATCCGAACCCTGGTGTCGATTCTGATGTCGATTCGGACGATGATTCGGAGGGCGGTTGATGTGATCCATAAGAGACCACAAGAAACGCGTTGCTCGGAGCCATGAAGTCTCCATCATCCTTGATCTGCACTGTGTTATCGCGGGCTACCAGATGCGCTCTCACATCGCGCTCATCGATTGCAAGATCCGGATATGGATCGCCTGCGTACACACCGCGATACGTCTCCTCATTGAATGTCAGGGTGTTTTCACCCTTATCCCCGGAAGCAACGACGGTTGTGAGGATCGCTCGCGTCGCGTCCGCCACATCGCCCTGATGGACGTCTCCTTCGAAGACAAATTCCGTAGTTGCCGCGTCCGCTGTTATGCCGATCTCCTCACTTGCGTAGATGATATCGCATCCTTCTTTGACCCAGTACTCGATCTCATCTCCGTTTGGATCGTTGCAAATAACCAGAAGCCCGATTCCGTTCATGCTGAACTTTTTAAAGTCGGTGGCTGCATTTCCAACGACTGCCGTGTACGCTCCGCCTGACTCGATCTGATCGGTCACATCGTAGCAGTATGTTCCAGCCGGATAATCATAGGGCGTTTTTCCCTTGCGGTCTGTGAACATCCGATCGGGAGCTATCTCCTTTCCGCCAAATGTGACCTGCATATCCGGATATGTGCCATCACTCCCGATATAACTCCATGTCCAGTACGTATACAGTCGTGCGAACTC
>DAOVGO010000118.1 GCA_030672345.1 Methanosarcinales archaeon
TAGCCACGTGTTCCCCGGGCGGGGTGTACTTATCGATATCGATGTAGAAGGTCGCAGTTCCGCTACCCAGTGACTCTATCGTTCCGATGTTGGATACATCCGAGTAACTTTCTGATGGCTCAAATCCATCCGGAAGGATCAACTTCGCCTTCACTGCCTCTGCCTGCCCCTCCCCGATATTCTGTATGTCAACGGTCAGTTGCGCATCATCGGCATCCGATATCAATCGTTTCGGGATGCTGTCGATATTTGCGACCACAAAATCAACCCTCTTCGATTCGACCTCTATGTTCAGATCCCTCTCGCTCCAGTCCGCGTCTACCGCTTCTCTGTACTCCACCTTCAGAGTATTGGTCCCCTCAAGAGCGTTTTCGTCTACTTTTAACTTGAAATCAACGATTGCAATATCGTTTGCCGGTATATGCCCTATATCGTCCTCTGTCTTCCAGCCAGATTCCACTGAAAAGGGGTATTCCGGAACTATCCTGACCTTCACATCCCTTGCAGTACCGCCACCGGTATTGTCCACTTTTAGCCATACAGTCAAATATTTCCCTGACTCCGCGGGAACCGGGTCAGTCTTTAAGATTCTGACAGATAGTGCAGACGCAGAACTTACCATCATCAGTATGCAGAATAGTATCAACGCTATCTTAAGCCAGTTCTTCATAATTTACCACCTTCCTTTATTACAAACATGTGATCGTTGAACCTTTGCCTCTTATAAACATATCCTTGAACTTCTCCTCCAGAACCACAATTGCAGGAACCATCCACATCGCGGCAATGAAACTGAAACCCACGCCGAGTGCAAGGGTTGCTCCGAGTCTGTTAACCACCAGAAGAGCGGCAGTGAGAGTCAACACCATAAAACAGACTATCGTGGTGGTAGTAGATGCAAAGAGCGCATCTCCGACACTTGGGACTGCAATGCATACCGCGTCCTCGATCGGATTTCCTGCTTTCAACTCCTGTTTGATCCTGTGGTACAGATGGATGCTGAAATCGATCCCGACGCCCATGACCATCGAGACTATTGCGATTGAGATTTCTGTGAACGGTAGATCTATGAGTCCCATCGTTGAGATTGTCCAGATCAGCGCAAAGAATATCGGAAGCAGCGTGAGCATGCCAGCAACCGGGGAACGGTAGATGAATGATGCTACAAGGAATACCAGTATGAAACCCAGTATAGTGGTCCACTCTCCGTCTGCGTCCATTCGTTTCTCCATTTCCACACCTTTGGGTGCTTCTCCCACAAGAACAACATCCACGCCATCAGGGAATCTGACAGATTCGATCTCTCTTCCGAACTCCAGAACATCATCCTCCTCGAATGATGCCCCTTTGGCATCGAACGTCAGGTAAGAGTAATCCGAATTGAACCGGGACATCAACTGTGGATGTTCCTCGAGTATCTTCTTGCTAATCTCCAGTGTCTGGGGAAGATGACCATCGTTCAGCTTCTTGATATCCATGGTAACAGAGTCCACCTTATCAACATACTCAAGAGTACCTATCAGGGATGCAAGTACGTGAACCGATTCTAAAACTCGTGGATCGCTGAGATCAGAGACGCAATCATTGTGGTTAAGTCTGACAAGGAACGTGATGGATTCCAGTGAGTCCCCGTAATCAGTACCCGCTCTGCCCATCACTTCCAGCACCTCAGACTCTTCAGGTATCCAGTTTTCACTTGAATAGTCTGTTCGTACCTGCGATATTCCCGGAATTAGCAAAAACGTAACGATTAATACAATGATAATCACCAATACAGGTGCTTTTGCCTGAAATCGCGCCAGTGCATATAAGCATTTCTCTACGATGCTTTCTTTATAAACACCGGTGTCCTTTGTTATCTTAAAGATCAGATGATCAAAAGTTGAATATAAATACTTTCTCTCTATTGCAAGCAGTGGAGGCAGAACAACCATTGTTGCTATAAATGCATAAAAAATTCCAATTGTTAGCAAAAACCCCATATCTTTAAGCACCGGCGAACTCCCCCCCATCATTGCACCAAAACCAGCCATCGTGGTTGCAACGGACGCAACTAATGCAGCCCCGATCGAGACCACCGAATCCTGCAGTGCAAAATCCTCCCCCCTCTTCACCAGTTCAAAGAACCGATGTGTCACATGTATCCCGTAATCAATCCCCATACCAACAAGCATCGCGCCAAGTCCAACAGTTATAGTAGACAACTTAATCCCGAGATAGCCCATGGTCCCACTTATCCAGATTACACCCAGAAACACCGGAATAAGGGATAAAAAGGCGGTGATCGGATGCTTAAGTAAATACCATAAAATTATGAAGACAAAGATCATGCTGACCGCAATCGTGTTTATCAGGTCACCTGCCAAGAGCGTCATTATGTAGTTCATGACAGACGGCATCCCTGTAATACTCGCTTTTATCCCGATCGGTTTTGGAGAATCCTCGATATTCTTCTTTATCTCACGCTCCAGTTCATCCTGCACATCCACATTACCGTTGATATCCACGGGAATTGATATCAGGGTGGATGAGTACTCTGAATTAACAAGACCTCTGACCTGCGCATTATTTTTTATAATTGCACTGATCTGTTCGCGACTCTCAGGAATCTTACCGTTATTCGCCGATTTAAGCGCGTACGACAAGCTATAAACAGCCTTCACATTCTTTTCACTGGCGATCGAATCACTCAGGATATTTACATACTCTGCAACCCTCGGGTCCCGGATGTCGTTTACTGCGTATGGATCATCGGATGACGGATCAAGCTCCACCAGAACGAGCATGGTAGCTGTCGATCCAAACTCCGTTGAGATGACATCCTGCATCCTGATAACTTCCAGATCATCCGGCATCATGCCGTCAAACGAAGGATCCAGCTTCATCTGCACAGACCCGAAAGCCATAACAGCGGTGAATATTAATATAATTAGCAGGATCAGTACCGGATACCTCTCCTGAACCGCTGCTAATTTCCGTAAGGTGTCTTCGATGAGTGGCATGTGTCTATGGGGTTTATGATGTATTCTGTATACTTGTAGTTTCATCCTCGTCTGATACTGACCACCCGTTGGTCAAATCACGGCACCCGCGTGAAGGGGACAAAACGGATTCCCTCTTTCCAGTGTTGACCCTCTGCATAGATTATCAGTACACTGGGGAATTCATCCCCTTCCCTGACAGGCTCAACTACAACAAGCCCTTCTCTCCGGTCTCCTTCCGGAACATGCTGATTTATGAAGATACGTTCTGCCGCATGAGGGGTTAACGTTCGAGTATCCTGCCAGCACACACTGCCATCACGGTCGTAGACGATGATCCTGTAATCAGCTCGCTGGTCCTGGAGATTCAGCACCTCAACATAACTGGCCCAATTCGAGGCGTCCCAGTATGAAGCGTATTTTACCATCTTTTTCACCTCCTTTTCTTCTTAAACAGTGGTTTTTTTGCTTAGCATATACATCTCCTATATTCAAATCACTAAACCCCGCACTTAAGTACAGAGCCTGAATATAGCGATTTCATGCCGCTCATTTTACCATGTGCTTCGGCAAATTCACATGTGGTTAGGTCAACAGTGGTACCGTAAGCCTGCCATGAGGATCAACCATCTCATGCGTTGTTAGCAGCATCGCCATGATACTTAAAACTAACCGATCTCCACGCTTCCTGCCGCAATCAGCAACACCAATAAAACCACAAACACCATTCCAGCCCACTACAGAAGCAGAATCGCACTGCCGGCTACCGTCAGCAGCACATTGGCAAACGCATAAGCGCCTGTGTAACCTGAGCGTTGGCTTCTGGCTTCCTCCTCAACGACACCCGGGTGCCGCACCGCTTGCAATCGAGCCAGTGATTGCACCCATGAGCAGTGCCGAGCCTATCTTCAGGACGCGGCTTGGGTCTGTCGAGAAGGGACCCTTGGTCCGGTGACGTGAAGAACATCATCCGGGCAGCATGCACGATTCTGTCGTTTGACTATCCGGTCATAAGGCTCGCGGTTGCAGAGTGGAAAACGAAAAACCCACTCTGGTTTTGCCGCACCGGCAAAAATCGGAACATGCCCAGAGCAAGCTTCCCCCTGGTAAAATCGGTGTAATGGCTTTGCGCTACCACTCGCTTTACTCACAGACCCGTGTCAGAATAAGGCTTTTACATCCACCCTGAAGAGAACCGAAGAACTGATAAGGAACCAGCAAGGAACAAGCGAACATGACCGTCCCTCTGAGCCACCCGCGATACCAGTCTCTGCAGATACGGGAGCGTCTGGTTGCAGGCGTCAGAGCAGGCATCACCTCGCAGGAGGGTTTGATCGCACACGGACGCGGCGAGGCGTTTGACTACTTGATTGGCGAGCGCACCACTGACTCTGCGTTTCATGCAAGCAGGGCAGCCGTCGCCATGCTGCTTGCTGCAGAGCGCCCTGTGCTCTCTGTAAATGGCAATGTTGCGGCGCTGGTGCCAGGCGAGATCATTGAGTTGAGCCGGACCATCGGTGCGCAGATCGAGATAAACCTCTTTTACAGGACAGATGCGCGGGTGCGGACGATCGCAGGTCATCTGCGTGCGCACGGCGCATCCGCATCAGAGATACTTGGCGAGCACCCTGATGCATCGCTCCCGATCGATCATGCAAGATCGCTGGTCTGCAAAGGTGGCATCCATGCCGCGGACGTGGTGCTGGTGCCGCTTGAGGATGGGGATCGGTGTCAGGCGCTCGCCAGCATGGGAAAGTCGGTGATCACGATCGACCTGAACCCACTGTCAAGAACCGCGGAGACCGCGACCATCACCATAGTTGATAACGTGGTTCGTGCGATCCCGAACATGATCAGACTCGCCCGGCAGATGGATGGGCTGCCAGAGGATCGGTTAAGTGACATTGTTCTGCGGCACGACAACAGAGAGGCACTGCAGGACGCAATCGAGGAGATTGTCTCGCAATGGAATGGGCAAGGGTGAATAGGGTCGGCTGACTGCTTGGATTTCTGTGATGGGGGTTTTTGGGTTCTGATTTGGTGGATGGGGTCCTTTCACACAGAACATTTATATAACATCAATCAATTGATTCTGGTTAGTAATGCCGCAGGCGCGCGGGTACGCATAAACCGGCTCGTCTGACGCCGGCTTTGCTGACACGCGCCCTTCTGGCTACCGGATACGGGCGCCAAACATATACGAAATAAAGAGGAGGCAATAATTTGAAGGGAATAAAGTACCTGACAACCTTCGCGGTCGCTGTTCTCGTTCTGGCATCCGGCTGTGTGACTCCACCGGACCAGGAAGGAGCGGAAGACGCCGAGCAGGCGGCTGCGGCTAAGATCGGCACGCTGCTGCCGCTCACAGGAGACCTTGCCGCTTATGGCGGACCGATGGAGGATGGAGCACGGCTTGCGATAAAGCAGGTGAACGAGAATGGAGGCGTTCTCGGTAACGATGTCACGCTCGTCACAATGGACTCAGGGACATCCACGACCATCGCAAACGATGCGATGAACCATCTGTGGCGACCATCGAGAAGGTTCCGGCAGTGATCGGTGCTGCGGGAAGCAGTGTGAGCATGGCTATCATCAACATAGCGATCAGCAACAAGATCGTCCAGATATCCCCATCCAACACCGGACCTGACTTCACGACGTACCCTGACGACGGATTCTACTGGAGAACCGTCCCATCGGACGCGTTGCAGGGCAAAGCGATGGCAAAACTTGCGAATGAGAGTGGATATGTCACTGCGAGCACGATCGTCATCAACAACGATTACGGGGTAGGATTCGAGAAGGTCTTCAAGGAAGAGTTCGAAAAATTTGGCGGAACGGTCGTCGACCGTGTCAAATACGAATCGACCGCAGCAACGTTCGATTCAGAGGTTGACAAGGTATCTGCGAACGATCCGGACGTTATCGTCCTCGTTGGTTACCCTGACACCGGAAGCATAATCCTCAAAGCTGCTTATGAGAAAGGAGTCATGGACACGAGCAACTGGCTGCTTTCAGAGGGTATGCGCACCGATGAACTGGCTGAGAAGGTCGGGAAGGACACTCTCGGCAAATACATCGTGGCTGGCTTCACAGGGACGACACCAGACCCGCGGGCTGCAGGTCCTGCGTATGATGTCTTTGCAACGGCTTATAAGGCAGAATACGGGAGAGAACCTGCCACGTTCTGCTCTAACACCTACGATGCGGCTGCGATAATCGTACTCGCAATCGAGAAAGCGGGAAGTGCCGATGGAACCGCGATCCGGGACGCGATACCAGATGTGGCAAACCCACCCGGCGAGGAGGTCTCTGACATCGGAACAGCGCTTGCACTGATCAGGAATGGAACAGAGATCAACTATCAGGGCGCATCAGGAGAGATCACCTTCGATAGTGTCGGTGATGTCTTCGGAGAGTACTGCACATGGCAGGTAATAGATGATGGAAACGTCACGCTGGGCGAGTCGATAACAGTCGAGTAACCGCCCGGCGGGTTTTATTTTTAGAGACGTCGTGTAACAACGCCACCGTCAGGATGGTCAAGGCGAAAGGTCTTTCGGAACTGCATGGCAGAAGACCGATCAGGATATGGAAGTTATCGAGATCGAGCCCGGAGGAGTCCACAATCGTGTTGAGACCAGGCCGGGGTAGTGCTTGTAGTGCTTGATGCCCGCGGGAGTTCACACAGGGAGACGGCTTGAGTGCTGGCGTAAGAGTGAATGGAGGCTCTGTGGCTTCGCAGAGCCGGGGAACGTTATACGAAATCACACACAAAACATTATCCAGTTATGATAAGCAAAGAGGAATAAGATGAATTTAGAAAATTTAACTGAAGTTCCATCAACAGATCCGAGCAATCTGCTCAGATTAAGGGACGGTGTCTATTCTGCTGACCTGTTTATAACCGCAGTCGCCCATCTTGATCTCTTCTCATGGCTTGATGGAAATCCCGCGGATATTGAGAAGATTTGTTCCTCATTGCGGATTGAAGAAAGACCCGCGGATGTAATGCTCACTCTCTTCAAGTCACTGAACTTGATAGAGGAAAAGGAGGGTTCGTATCATCTGACAGAACTTTCAAAAGATCATCTGATCGAGTCGTCTCCGTGGTTTTTAGGTCCTTACGTCGCTTCGTTGAAAGAGATGCCTGTATGCGATGAGATGCTGAAGGTTTTAAAGACCGGCAAACCTGCAAACTGGGGAGCAAAGAAGGATGAAAAAGAGTGGTCACTTGCAATGGAGGATGATGACTTTGCTCGAGCTTTCACAGCAGGTATGGATAGTCGTGGTGCATATCTTGCCCCGGTTCTTGCAAAAACGATCGATCTATCAAGGTACAACAGGTTACTGGACATCGCAGGCGCGTCCGGCATTTATTCATCGGCTATAGTATCGCAACACCCCCATCTGTCAGCATCCGTCTTTGAAAAACCTCCGGTTGATAGGATTGCTGAATACTCGATAAATAAAAGGAAAGTGTCGGATAAAATCGAAGTGATCGCCGGGGACATGTTCAGGGATGAGTTTCCTCATGGGTTTGACGTTCATCTCTTTTCTAATGTCTTACACGATTGGGATGTTAGAGAGGTTACAATGCTACTTGAAAATTCTTACAGGAATCTAAATCCAGGTGGCAGGATAATGATCCATGATGCGCATTTAAATGCAGAAAAAAATGGTCCTTTGCCAGTAGCTGAGTATTCTGTCCTGTTAATGTTTTCAACTGAAGGGAGATGCTATTCAATATCAGAAATGGAAGAAACATTGGATGAAACCGGATTTTCTGAAATAAAACATGTGCCCACAGCTGCAAATCGGAGTGTGATCGTAGGAGAAAAACCGGTATAATCACGCGTGAGTTCGTCAGGTGTTGCTCCTGCGGTCGCATACCCGATCACGAATCGGACGAATATCGCAAATCCGGGCTACCACATCAATCCTTCAATCCAACCGGTAATGAACCGTCGATTGCGGATACATCGCTCATCCTAATATCGAATAGTTCTGTCTGGTTCATCCAATTCTCGCCTCACATAGATGTTTATGGTCACATCCGGCAATCTGGCAGGTAGGGTGTGCATATCGTAACGTCGGGCACGGACACGCGCACCGGTGTAAACAAAGGTCGGCTGGAACTTGAGGAATGATTTCAATTCCTTAAATGCCTATTCCATCCGGTTCTTGTCACGAGATGCCGGTGTGCAGGAGAGGAGCTGGTTTTTGATAAGTTACTTTTTGGTGGACCCTTCGTCAACTCGCCTGGAAGTACTGAATATTAGACTTGTTGCCAATTAGCGTTCATCTCCATCAAAAAGCTTTAAATTAAATGAGATATATCTCATAGAATATGCTGAACATTGATCGAGCGTTAGGCGGCGATAGGCTGATAAAAGCCATGACCGGACTATCCGCATC
>DAOVGO010000123.1 GCA_030672345.1 Methanosarcinales archaeon
CCCCATCAACCGAACACCGGTGAAACCCCCTCATCTGGGTCAGGAGCGTTTAAACATCAAGGACATGATTCCTGGCTTAGCACCCGCATCAGGTTCTGATTGAAGAGGGGGCATTGCCATACCCATGCCAGGAGATTCTGATAACTCCCTGTTGAGCCGGTCAGTTATCTCCCCAAATATCATCTTATAAGCAGTACAGTGGGGGTCGACGCCCTTTATCTCACCCCCGGTAGGTGCTATGGCATTATAAGGGCATCCACCTCGACAAAAGTTGATGTAGGGACATTCCCCACATTCCCGGTCCACATATTCCTTAAACTGGTGCATAAGCTTCCATGCATCTGACCGGGCAAGATCATCCTGGCTGGGATGGTCATAAACATTGCCCATGACATATTCTGGCATCCCCACAAAGCGGTAGCATGGATAAATGCTCCCGTCAGGTCCTACCGCAAAGACACCATCCATACAATCCACGAAGGTGCAGACACTGCCCCGATGTGTGAACACACATCTGCACAGGTGGTCAATATTCATCACTTCAATCTTGCCTATGTTCTCCAGATATTTATCCAGAAGGTAAATCAACAATTCTCCATACTCTTTCGGATCAAGCGCCCATTTTTCAGGGGTTTCGGAACGTATTGATGGTAGTGCAGGATGTAATTTAAGAGTTAAACCATTCTTCAGGAAAAAATTGAAGATGTCCTCCTTGAACTTTACAGAATAGGAGGTGAAGGTGCAGATGAATCGCACCGTAAGACCATTAGCCCTGGCAATTTCATAGCCCCGCATGGTCTTCTCGAAGTATCCAACTCCTCTCTGCCGGTCATTAAGCTCCTTTGGACCATCTATACTGGAACCGATGGGAATATCGTACTCTGCCAAAATTTGGGCTATTTCCGGGGTCATCTTCCAGAGATTGGTCTGCAATGCAAAAGATGGTTTCAGATGACTTAGACCCTCAGCCAGTAATGGTAACGCTTTCCGGTAAAAATCCGCGCCGGCAAGGAGCGGCTCCCCACCATGGAAGGTAAAGGTAACCGGATCATCCCGGAAATTCTTGATCCATTTAACCACTTCTTCGATGGTTTCAATGCTCATTATTGGAGATCCTTCCTCTGAACTCCAGCAATAACTACAATTAGAAGGGCAGCCTAAAGTAGGGACTAACATCACATGAAAAGGCGTAGAACTTCTTCTTTTAAACTTCTTCATCCTTCTTTTAGGCTTCTTCATAATTGCTTAATCCATATTTATATTTGGTTTAAAATCATGCCCATGTTTTGGGGGTGCAGAGGATGCGTGGTTCATCTTCCGTGGATTATTGTTCGTAGTGACATAAGATTTACGGTCGAGTTAATCGATCTTCGCCGCCCCCTTGCACGCCTGCGCCGTGGTGTGTCGTCGAGATGAGGCGGCGGGGGTGGGCGGAGCAGTTGGTGGACGACGAGGGGTATATCCCATAAAAAATAACATCGTGAGGGTCTGTAAAAAGCTTCTTACAAGCCCTCAAACGATTCTCACAAACGATCACGCAGCCGTCTCGCCTGATGCAGCCTCTCCTGTCTCTGCTATGTCTGCGATATCTGCAAACGCCCTGATCGATTCGAGTATGGAATCGGATGTGAAGTGTTGTGCTTTGATCGCACCTGCCGGACATATGGCAGCGCATGAACCGCAGCCCTTGCATGCTGCCGGGTTGATCTCGCTCTGCCGGGTGATGTACGTGATCTCTTCTACAGTAACCTCCACTTCCTTCAGTGCCGGAGCACCGTACGGACATACCTCGACGCAACTGCCGCATCCGATGCATCTGGTTTCATCCACCACCATCGCGATCGCCTCGGTTTCAAGCATCGGGCTTGCAAGTATCCTGCCAGCTCTCGATGCCACAGCAGCCCCATCCGCAATCGCTTCATCGATGAATTTCGGACCGTGCGCGCTTCCGCAGAGGAATACTCCTTCGGTAGCAAAATCAATCGGTCTTAATTTCACATGCGCCTCAAGGAAGAACTTGTTTGCGTCGAGCGGAACCTTAAACATCATTGCCGTCTCTCCCGCGTCCTCTGGTGCAACGAGCGGCGCGCTTAAAACGATGAGATCGGTGTCGATCTCGATATCCCTTCCGAGCAGCATGTCATGCACGACCACCATGTTATCCTTTACGACCGGATCCTTATCATCCGGTCTCCGTATGAAGACAACACCGAGATCACGTGCATACTGATACATTCCTTCCCATCGTCCATAAGTCCGCATATCCTTGTACAGGACGTACACGTTCGCATCGCTCTCCTGTCTGATGCGTATCGCATTCTTGACAGCCTCGATGCAGCAGATCCTGGAACAGTATCTTCGGACATCGTTTCTGGCTCCAGCACACTGGATCATGACAACGTTCTTTACATTCAGTCCGCTCTTCAACCGTTCCTCAAGTTCCAGTTGTGTTACGATGTTTGGCTTGCCGTACTCATAATATCCGTCAGGCACAAGTTCCATGCCGCCGGTTGCGATTACTGCAACCCCAAATTCATGTTCGATAGCGCCTTCCGAGGTTTCGATCGTTCCCTTGAAGTTTCCAAGGAATCCTTCCAGTGATGCAAGCTTTGACTGGGTGTAGAGCGTTATGTTTGGATGGGACCTGACCTTGGAAGCAAGTTCGGAGATGACATCAGCAGCATTCTTTCCATAATGGAGTTTTGTGACCCTTCGCATCAGTCCGCCGAGTTCTGCTTCTCTCTCGATCAGGGTCACAGGGAATCCCATCTCAGCGAGTTCGGTCGCAGCGGTCATGCCAGCAACCCCTCCGCCAATAACTACCGCCTTATGGATGAGCGGAACCTCCTGCTTGTACAGCGGTTCATACAAACTCGCTTTTGCAACCGCCATCCTAACGATCTCTTTTGCCTTTTCGGTTGCACGTTCGGGTTCCTTCTGGTGAACCCATGAGCAGTGTTCCCTGATATTGGCAAGTTCGAAGAGATACGGATTTAACCCTGCCTCCCTGCATGTCGTCTGGAAGAGCGGTTCATGCGTTCTTGGAGTGCATGATGCAACCACAATCCGGTTCAGGTCATGCTCCCTGATCATATCTTTTAGCATTTCCTGGGCATCGCTTGCGCACATATACAAATTATCCGTGGCAAACACAACATTCGGAAGCGTCTTTGCATATTCAGCGACTGCTGGCACATCCACCACGCCTCCTATGTTGATGCCGCAGTGGCAGACAAAGACGCCAACTCTCGGGGTATCACCGATATCCCTCTCTTCCGGATATACAAGCTCGGTGATCATCGTTCCACGCTCGGAAGAGAGCAGGGCATGTGCCATTGCAGCAGCTCCGGATGCCTGCGCAACCGAAGTCGGAATATCCTTTGGATCCTGCAATGTGCCGCATACAAAGACACCAGGAATGTTCGATTCAACAGGACACTCCTCCGCAGTTGCGACATTTCCAAACCGATCAAGTTCGATTCCGGATGATTCCAGGAGTTCTCTTACCGGTGGTGCGATCTGGAGACCGACCGAGAGAATGATCATGTCAAGATCCATGCGCTTGACCACGCCCTCCTCAACATCCTCATACTTGACCCATAATTCTCCATCTGTTTCATAGACTGCCGGCGGTCTTGAGATGATGTACCTGATGCCAAGTTCATTCTTTGCTTTCTGGTACAGTTCCTCAAACCCCTTGCTGACTGCGCGCACATCGATGCTGAATATCGTGATATCCAGATTGGGGTCATGTTCCAGCGCCACAATCGATTGCTTGACCGCATACATACAGCAGACAGAGGAGCAGTATTCATTGGTCTTGTGCTGATCCCTTGAGCCGATGCACTGGATGTAAGCGATCTTCTTCGGGGTCTTTCCATCGCTCGGGCGTTCCACATGACCGCCTGTCGGTCCTGACGCGCTGAGCAGACGCTCCATCTGCAGAGCAGTGATCACGTTTGGATGATCGGATTTGTACTGGGTCAATACCGATGGATCGAACGTACCAAGTCCACATGCAAGTATGACAGCGCCAACATTGAGATCGATCATCTCATCCTTCTGTTCGTAATCGATCGCGCCCGCATCACAGACCTTCTTGCAGACGCCGCACTTCCCTTTTGTGAGATACAGACAGTGCTCGGCATCGATCGTTGCTACTCTTGGCATCGCCTGTGGAAATGGAATATAGATCGCCTTTCGTTTGCCAGTCCCTGCATCATACTCGGATAGTACCTTGCTCGGACATTTTTCAGCGCACAATCCACATCCTGTGCACTTGTCCAGATCGACGTATCTCGCCTTCTTCTTAACAGTGACCTTGAAGTCGCCAGCAGAACCTGTTACCTTGAGTGCCTCGGTGTATGTGAGGAGTTCGATGTTTGGATGTCTGCCAGCCTCCACGAGTTTTGGCGAGAGGATACAGAGCGAGCAATCCTGAGTCGGGAAGGTCTTATCCAGTTGTGACATGATCCCGCCGAGACTCGGGGTCTTCTCGATCACGTACACCTTGTAACCGCTGTCTGCGAGATCGAGTGACGCCTGTATTCCGGCGATTCCTCCTCCTATAACTGCAACTGCACCGATCATCTTAATCAACTCCTAACTTTTTTAGTACGCCCGCAGTCGATACCACGTTCTTGTCCAGTCCGAGTTCCTTTGGTTTGTGCCCGAGTGCAAGACCGATCAACTGCGTGAAATAGAGAACAGGCATGTTGAGCGTGATGCCATATCGTTTCTCGATCTCCTTCTGCTGGAGATCGAGCAGCACATTGCACATCGGGCAGGTGATCACAAGGCAGTCTGCGCCGACGTTCACTGCTTCCTCGAGAATGTTCCTTGATAGATGGTGTGCAAGATCCTCCCTGCTCATCAAAAGTGAGCCTCCACAGCACTTCATCTTGTGCTCGAATGGCACAGCAACAGCTCCGAGAGCACCGATCAGTCTGTCAAGAAACTGCGGATTCTCAGGATCGTCGAACCGTGCAATCTCCTTTGGTCTTGCCAGCAAACAGCCGTAGTATGGCGCTACCTTAAGTTCACTGAGCGATCTTTTGACCTTTGCCGAGACATTTTCAAGACCATAATCGGATACAAGAATATCAAGCAGATGCCTGATTCCAACCTTTCCCTCGTACGTTATATCCCCGAGCGCCTCGTTTATCATATCCTTTGCTTTTTCGCTCTCGTTTACAGCAAAATATGCCTTTGATACATTATGGAAGCAGATCGCACAGGTAGTCATCATCGGAAAACCTGTCTGCTCGGCAATAGCCGCATTTCTTGCAGATAACGCAAGCTCGAGATACATATCAGGATACACCTCCAGCGCTCCGCAGCAGTTCCAGTCAGGTATCTCGACGATATCGATACCAAGCGTTCTGCACGTTGCCAGAGTGGACATCCCGTATTCAACCGCTGTTCCGTGCATCACACACCCTGGATAATATGAAAACTTCATTCCTTCCCCCTCACAACTCTGAATATATTCTTGATCTGTTTCATTCCCTTAATGTTCTTTGGGATGAGCGAAAGTTTTCCTTTTTTGAGCATGAAGATTCCTGTCGGGGTATATTCAAGCAATCGCTTGATACCCTGATGTTTCACGATCTGGGCAATGACAACACCTGTTTCATACACCTCGCCATGTCTCTTGATGGAATCCACGAACTCCTTGTCGAATGCTGGCTTTGCGCTCTCCAGTTTGATATGCCCCATCCGTTCCTCGCGCTCTGCGATGTTCTTCATCGCGTTCAGCACATCGGTGATCCGAACATCCTGAGGACACTGGTCATAACAGGTATAACAGGAGACACAGAGCCACATGATCTCGCTCTCGAATAGTTCCTTCTTCATCCCGAGTATCGCCATTCTCATGGCTTTTCTCGGATTGTATGCTGGCTCGATCTCGGAGATCGGACAGCCAACCGTACAGCCGGTGCAGTTGAAACATTTGGTGAGATGTTCTCCCCCAAGTTCCTTCTCGATCTCGAATTTGAAATTTGGATCGAAATCTGCTGCTTTTATTGTGTTCATTTAATAACCTCCTGACGATGTTGAAGTGAGTAGTATACTGGAATCAACACGCAGTGATGGATAGCTAAATACACCTGATCCCTTCTGGTTTGGTTTGCGTATGCAACGTCTGTGTATGTCAGACACGGATAATCAGCACCTGCCTGTTCGCTTATGAAGTGTAACAGATACGGTACTATTAAAAGATTTCGTTTATTGGAAGCGCCTCTGCTTCGCTCCTCGCTAACAAAAACGATCTCCAATCCGATGGCAGCCAACCCGCTACGGAAGGGCAGTTTTCACTCGTTTTTCATGATGAAAAGATCGATCTCCTCATGATATCTCCAGCGGCACAGAAACACCGCCAAACACCTTGATCGCAGCCGTTATCTGCGGAGTTGTGAAGTTTCTCTGTGTGATAGCCTCAACCGGGCAAGTCACAACACAGGTACCGCAGCCCTTGCATACAGCAGGATTGACAGAGGACTTCCTTATTTTGAGGGTTATCTCCTCGAGGAGTACCTCCTTTTCCGCAAGTTCGATTGCGTGGTACGGGCATATATCGGCACACCTCCCGCACCCGATACACCTCTCCTCATCCACCACTGCGGTTATAGCCTCAGCCTGCACGTAGCCATTCGCAAGTGGTATGGACGCCCTTGATGCGGCTCCATAAGCCTGATAGATCGCCTCGTCTATGAATACCGGAGCATGGGCTGTTCCGCAAAGGTACACGCCGTCTGTGGCAAAATCAAGAGGTCTTAACTTCACATGGGCTTCGAAGAAGAACTTGTCCCTTCCCAGAGGAACCTTGAGCATCTTTGATAGCTCCTCTGCCTCTGGTATCTGGACGAGAGGCGTAGATAGGATGATGAGGTCCGGATACATCGTCTGTTCCATCTTCAGGGTCTCATGGTGGTAGGATACCACCAGTTTATCCCCTTCTTTGGAGACCTCTGGTGGGTTTTCCGGGGCATACTTAACAAACTTTACTCCCATCCCTCTCGCTGTATTATACATAAGTTCGTGCTCTACCCCATAAGTGGTTATTCCCCGATTGAAGATGGTGACCTCTGTTTCATGCGGTGGAGCAGCCACAGCTCTTCTCCTCCGCCTCCTACCTGTCACCTCGGCTTCTGGTGCATCGGTTCCCACGAGTTTCATCGCGCTCTTTATCGCGTTTGTACAGCATATCCTCGAGCAGTATTCGAGTACCTGCCCGCGTGCACCCGCGCACTGGATGAATGCCACGCTCTTGACTTCGGGAAGCGCCTTCTCCTTCTCCATCCTCTCAAACTCTTTTAGAGTCACGACATTTTCGTATTCGCCGTATCCGTAGAGTCCTGCCGGTTTGTACTCCTCTGCACCGGTAGCGACGATGATGGCTCCGACCTTCGCCACAGTCTCTCCACCATCACCTGCTATCGTTACCTCGTAGTTTCCGATGTAACCCTCCACGTCTTTGAGGGTTGAAGAGGTGAGCATGTGAATATTCTTATTCGCAGTTACCTTCTCAATCAAGGGGGTTATGCTCTCAAGAGCGTCTTTTCCGGTCTGATACAGGGTATCGAGGTTCCGGACAAAGCCCCCTAACTCGTCTTCCTTTTCCACAAGATAGGTCTCAAATCCCTGGTTTGCAAGGCTCAGGGCAGCAGTCATACCAGCAACACCACCACCCAGAACAAGGGCTTTCGGTTCCACAGGTACTCTCTCTTCTTCCTGTGGCTCAAGCAGAGCAGCTTTAGCCACACCCATCGCTATCAGTTGCTTTGCCTTCGCGGTTGCCTTCTCTGGCTCCTTCATGTGTACCCATGAGCAGTGTTCTCTGATGTTGACAAACTCGAAGAGGTACTTGTTCAAGCCCGCCTCCTCGCATGTTCTCTTGAATAGTGGAGCGTGTGTTCTTGGAGTACAGGAAGCAACGATCACGCGATTGAGGTCGTGCTCCTTTATGGCATCCCTGATAGCAGCAAGCCCATCATCAGCGCAGGTATACAGGTTTCGCTCTGCATGCACCACGTTTGGCAGCGTCTTCACGTACTCAACCACGTCTGGTACATCCACAAAGCCTCCGATGTTGACACCGCAATGACAGACAAAGACTCCGATGCGCGGTTCTGTTTGTTCCATCTACCTCACCTCCATCACTTCGGCTGCCCTTGCAGCAGCACCGCTCGCCTGAGCGACCGCTTCAGGTATGTCCATGGGCTCGTGGCAGTAGCCAGCCATGAACACCCCTGGAATCTTCGTATCCAGAGGAGCCAGAAGCTTGTCCACGGACTCCAGAAATCCGAACTGGTCCACACTTATGCCGATCTTTTCAGCCAGTATCCTCGTTTCTGGTCTCGGGATCAGGGATGTTGCAAGTACCACGATATCCACTTCCTTCTTCTCGATGTGCCCATCGAGATCGTAAACAACGATCGGGTTCTGGTTCTCAGGGTTTTCCTGAACTGTTGCATCCGAGTTTATGTAAACTACGCCGTAGTCCGATTTGGCACGCTCCATATACTCATTGAAGCCCTTTCCAAAGGTGCGGAGGGCTTTATAGAATATGAAGCTCTCGATATCGTCATGGTGCTCTCTTGCAAGGATCGCCTCTTTCGTGGAGTGCATACAGCAGACGCTACAACAATAGGGGCGTCCCATCTGGACATTTCTGGAACCCACACACTGGATGAAAGCGATCTTTAGGGGTCTTTTCCCATCTGACCTCCGCTCCATATGACCCTGCGTCGGACCTGCAGCACAGATCAGCCGCTCGTATTCCATCGCGGTATAGACATTGGGATACCTGCCATACCCATACTCGCTCGCAGGAGTCGGGTCCCAGACATCATAGCCTGTCGCAACGATTATTGCGCCCACGTTGATCTCGACTATCTCATCCTTCTGGTCGTACAGAATCGCCTCTCTCTGGCAGACCTTGGCGCATGTCCCGCATTTACCCTTCGTCAGGTACAGACAGTTCTCAGCATCGATTGTTGCTACCCTTGGTACTGCCTGCAAAAATGGTAGGTATATAGCCCTCCTGAAACCAAGACCCATCTCAAACTTGTTTGGTATCTTCTTGACAGGGCACTTCTCCATACATTCCCCGCAGCCGGTACATTTCGCCTCGTCCACGTACCTTGCTTTCTTGAGGACTGTTACTGTAAAGTCTCCAGCGCTGCCGGTTACATCCTGTACCTCAGAGTATGTCATGACATTGATATTGTGATGTCCGAAGCAGTCAGCCATCTTCGGTGCAAGGATGCATATCGAGCAGTCGTTTGTCGGGAAGGTCTTGTCCAGTTGCGACATTCTCCCGCCTATGCTTGGTTCTTTCTCAACCACGTACACTTCGATGCCTTTGTCAGCCAGATCAAGAGATGCCTGAATTCCGGCTACACCTGCGCCAATTACCAGTGCTTTATTTACCATGACTTTCACGCTCCTGCTTTTATCGAATTTGCGACCAGAATGGTGAAGTCCTCGATCGGTATGTCTGCCTTCTCCCTCTCAATCGGCATCTCCTCAGAGATCGCACACCTCAGATGAATCTGGCACTTCGGACAGGATGTTATCAGTTTGTCGCCTCCGGTTCCCACAGCCTCCATCATGCGCGCAAGTTGCATCTCCTTTGCAATGCTATCGCAGGTAAGCCATGCGCTTACTCCGCAGCAGGCTGATTTTTCCCTGGTTCTCTCCATCTCGATCAAGTCCATGCCCTCTATCGCTCCGATAACATTCCTGGGAGCATCGTATATGCCTAAATGCCTTCCAAGTCTGCATGGGTCATGGTAGGTGACCTTCTCCTCGACACCATCGAAGGTGATCTTTCCCTCAGCCACGAGGTCATCGACAAACTCAGAGATGTGCAGGAGCTCATAATCCAGATCTCCTGCTATATCCTGATAGTCGATCTCAAAGGTTCTCAGACATTCGGCGCAGGTGAAAACAACCTTCGCAGCCCCGCTCTTCTTGATCAAATCCAGGTTTATCCTCATCAGTTTCTCAAAGTTCACCTCATCGCCAGTCCAGTTCAGATCATGTCCGCAGCAGACCTCCTGATTGCTCACCACAGGCGTGATACCTGCGCGATTGAATATCTTTACTGCACTCTGAGCAATGCCAAGCAGGTTCACATCCTCTTGATCCCTAAAGATGGTACTCATCTGGGGCAGACAGCCAGTGAAGTAAAAGACCTCTCCCTTGTCAGCAATCTTTAAGTCCGGAGTGACCCAGCCCAGTCTATTCTGCTCTATCCCTGGAGTCGCCATGATCCTCATCATGGTCTGCATCAGATCGTGCTGGGAGCAGACAGGAACGATTCCTGTGGAGACTGCCTCTGCCCTCAGCCCCCTTATAAACTCGGAGTACAGCACATTATACGGACACATCTCGCTACAGGTCTCACAGGTCATGCATCTCCAGATGTCCGGCTCCAGCGCAACATTCGCAATGCCAGCCATCGCCTTCACCACGATCAATCTGGGAGCAAACTCAGGGTTGGCATTGGCTATCGGGCAGACAGTGGTACACTTACCGCATTCGATGCAGTAATAGGCTCCGGCATCCCGTATAAGATCGTCTACTGCCGTCATGATACACCTCCCAGAGGACTCGGTCCAAGCTCTTTTATCTCCTCAACGAAATCGGTCATCACGCTTGCAAATCTGGCACCCTCTGATGCTGAAATCCATTCCAGACGGAGTCTTCGCGGGTCGATCCCCATCGTCTCGAGAAGTTCTGTCGTCATCTCAACCCGCTTTTTTGCCTGCTCGTTTCCAGCGATGTAATGGCAGTCGCCGAGATGACAGCCTGTTACGATGACACCATCAGCGCCAAGCTCGAGAGCACGGAGAATATATGAGGGTTCGATTCTTCCCGAACACATGACCCTGATGATCCTGATATTTGGAGGATACTTCATCCTCGATGTGCCTGCAAGGTCTGCTCCGGCAGACGAACACCACTTACAGCAGAAAGCAACGATCTTTGGCTCCATCATGCCACCTCCATCGCTGCCTCGATCATTGAATTGATCTGCTCATCCTTGAAGTGTCTTATACTCATGGCACCATTGCAACATGCACCGACACAGGCACCGCACCCCTTGCATAGTACCTCGTTTACCTTAGCAATCAGTCTGCCATTCAGAGGCTCGATCTCGATCGCGCCGAACTGGCAGACGAGCTTACATTCCCCGCATCCCCTGCATACGCTCTCGTCGCTGTAAGCCGAGATCGGGTCAAGGCTCATCTTCGTATGGGATATGAGGACAGACGCGCCAGAAGCAGCACCCTTGGCATGAACCAC
>DAOVGO010000071.1 GCA_030672345.1 Methanosarcinales archaeon
GATCCTACTTGCGACATCGATGAATCTTCTGCCCCTCTCTATCCCTTCGATGTACATCATAATCGTTTTTGTGTGCCTATCAGCGTCAAAATACTCAAGAAGATCAGAGTCATCAACATCAGCCTTGTTCCCAACCCCGACAATCAGGTGGAGCCCCATCTGCTGGCTGACCGCCCAGTCCACAAGCGAAAGACCGAATGTTCCGCTCTGGGTTATGAACGAGATCCCGTCTTTCTCTGGCATCTGTGGGATGATGCTCGCATTCAGGTTCAGATCTGTGTTGATAAAGCCGAACGTGTTCGGACCGATCATCCGCATGTCATAGTCCCTGGAGATATCGCTGACCTCATTCTCAAGCGCCCTGTTTCCGACCTCGCTGAAACCTGCTGATACGATCACAATGCCTCCGACGCCTTTTCTCCCGCATTCCTTTAGAACCAGGGGAACCGTCTCTGCAGGAAGAACGATCATGCCAAGATCGACTCTGCGGGGGAGATCGAGAACCGAATGATAGCATCTCATCCCAAGAATCTCATCTTCGTTTGGGTTTACCGGATAAACCGATCCTGTGTACCCTCCCGACATAATATTATTTAAGATCCGATATCCCCATTTTTCACGGTTCGAGGATGCGCCGATTAACGCAATCGAATCCGGCTCAAGGAGATGGGAGAGCATGGTGTCAGATGTGTCACATACATCTGCGATATCTCATCGCAGAGAGTACCCGTTCCCTTGCGATCGCGTCGGCTGCAACCCGCGGATACAAGCCTTCACTGTATGTTTTATCAAGGACTTTCTTTGTATTCTCTCTTATCTTACTTTTAACTTCAAAAAAAGCCTCTTTCTCACTTCCATGCCTGTATTCGACCGCAGCCGTGATGACGCCTCCGGCATTTGCTATGAAATCAGGGACCGATAGAACACCCCTATCGTGAAGCACCTTCTCGGCTCCGATTGTTATCGGGATATTCGCACCCTGCAGGATGAGCTTTGTGTCAAGTGTACCGACATTCCTCTCATCGACGACATCAGGTCTTGCAGCAGGAACAAATATATCGCTGGATATCTTCAGGAGATCCCCTGTCTTCAGTCTCTCTGCATCCTCATAATAGATGACAGACCCCTTCTCTTCCTTCACCCGCACAAGCGCCGGAACATCGATCCCGTCCCTGTTATATACAGTTCCGCTGGTATCGCTCGCAGCCACAAGGCGTACCCCCTTCTCTCCGAGAAATCTTGCTGCATTCTTACCAACATTCCCGAAGCCCTCAACAACGAGCCTTGCGCCATTCAAATCCAGATCTATGTATTCCTTTGCGATCCCTGCACATTCTGCGACCCCGAAACCGGTCGCTCCAATCTCATCGAAAGGTATTCCGCCAAGCTCCCTTGGAAGACCGACTGACCGCTGTATTTCGTCGAATATATAAGCTATGCAGGATTCATCAGTGTACATATCAGGAGCGGGTATGTAATCATGGAGACACTCGATCGCCCTTGCGAAGATACGTATGATCTGCTCTTTTTCCCCTGTCTTCGGGTCCGAGAGGATTCCAGCCTTGGCGCCCCCATGCGGAAGCCCTGCCGCAGCATTCTTAAGTGTCATCGCCCTTGCAAGCCGCCTCACCTCAGTTGTGGTGAGATCCGGAGCCATCCGGACCCCGCCTATGGCAGGTCCTGCGGCAATGTTGTCGATTACCACGATCGCTCTCAGTTTCGAGACGGGTTCGTAGATGTGGATTATCTTCTCAGGTCCGAGATCGTCAGTGCATTCCTCAAAGATTGTTTGGCTTATGTCCATGGTATCAGATTCCTGTTTGTGTGAGGGTTAGGTGGGGTTTTAGTGATTCTATGATTGTGGGGCATTTGCTGGCGAGTCTTTGGTCTGTATGGTGAAGTATCTTGTGTACTCTGCTATTTCATCCTTTCTGAGTTTGTCAATCGTATATTCTAATGTTATCCCACAATAAATTTCACTGGATATGCTTTCAAAACTGCATCAGGGTGAATTAAAGACGATAAGAATAGCTTTACAGATTTCTGCCGCTCATCTTCTCATTGATGACTTTGATGCCCATCGGGCGGCAGAGGAGGATCTTTTGAAGGTGTCGGCTGCTACAACCTTGAAAAGCACACCTGGGCATCCTGGTCGAACTATATCGGGGAAAGTTGATCTCTAAATCTCAATTAAGAGAATACCTTGAAGAAATAAAGAGGCGAAGGGACATCCGGATAAGTTCCAGACTCTGCCAGAAGTTGATTTACTCATTGGAATCCGGAGATCTGTGATCGATTCTCACGTATTCTCGCAGGTCAGCGACGTGGAGTTTTCTCGCGAGTTTGTCGATGAATGTCGAGTCCAGTGTCCTGCCCAGATCCAGTTGCGCGTAGTAATAGACCGTTCCGAGAAGCCCCATCGATTCCAGACGCCTGGACGAGTTCGTGACCTTTACATGAGGGAAGAAACCCACCTTTCCGACCTTGCATATCCGCCTGCTGAACTCCACGTCCTCGAGCAGGACGTTACGGTATCCTCCACACTCAAAATACGCATCGGATCTCACGCAGGTGTTGAAACCGGGCAGGGTGACAGATAGCAATTTATCTCGCATTAAAAAGTACTTGTTGGAGACCGTCTCCGCGAGTTTTATCTGTTCGCTATGCTCTGAAAATTCAAAGCCGGTTGAGAATGCAACAAGGTCAGGGTCGGTTTTGAACGTTTCGTAGACGTAGGCAATGTAGTAACCGGGGATCCGGGTGTCTGCATCGATGAATATGAAATATTTACTGCTCTTACTCGCATTCATAGCCCCGAAATGCCTGCCCGCCCCGATTCCGTGCTCTTCGCACTGAAACACACGGTCTGCGTACCTTCTTGCGATATCAAGACTCCCGTCAGTGCTCTGACCGTCCGATACGATCAGTTCGTATGGCGTGCTTGTGTTCTGGCTCACGATCGATTCGAGCGTTTCCTCAAGATGGTTAACCTCGTTTAAAACCGGGACGATGACCGAGATTTCGGGTTCCATGATTCGGTTACTTTGGTGCCAAACGGCATTAAAGATGCCTGATGCGGACGATGATGCCGGAGTTCGCACACGGATGCGCAATCATTACTCTCTTATATGTTGATGTAACAGATACAAGGGATGGCAATGATGAATCGAGGATATAGGTGTGCCGCACTTCTGGCGCTTGCGCTCGTACTTGCCTACCCGGCTGCGGGTTTTGCGCAGTATGCGGCGCCCAATGATGTAACCATACCACGGTATCTGATCGAACTGAATTATGAAACCAGTGAGAACGCCACGATGGGGATGGCGTATGAGACCATCGTATTCAGGAACATGGGAGATACGAACCGGTCCGAAGAGGTGCGCATCGCCGTACCGGAGAATGCAAAGATCATGCAGGTCATGAGGATGGGGCATATGACCGATGTCGCGTCGGCAGAGGTTGCGTATGAACGAGAAGGGGGGGTTATAGGCTGGAATATGACGCTTAAGCCAGGTGGCATGGCGATGTACTCTGTGCGATACGTCGTGCCGCTCGGTGGCGGTGGCGCGGGAACGTCCGGCGAACCTGACGAGTTTGTGAAGAAACTCATCGATCCTGCGATTATGAACTATCCGATCGCCTCGCTCATACTGAAGGTCAACACCGATACCGACATCGAATTCACAGACGGGTCAGGAAACACGCTAAAACCGGATTCCGCGATTCCGGAGGATGGCGGTGTTCGTTATACGTGGGATCAGGTGACGTTTGGAGAGTTGCATGTCATATTGCCGCAGCCGTCACAGTCACAGCCTATAGATCGGTGGATCGCGTATGCGGTCATCGCACTGCTGCTAATCTCTGCGCTGCTCTACCCGGTACTCCACATCAAGAACAATAAGCTGAGAGGGAAGGATGGAGCGTTATCATGCTCGGGATGCTCTGTCTGCGATAAAGGCGGGGATGGCGCGGAGAAAGAACCAAATGCGGGCGGCGACTGGGAAGAGATGGACGAGATCGTCATAGAGATTACTCAGTCGAAGGAAGACCTGATCCGCAAGAAAAAAGCGATCCTTGCAGTACTAAGCAAACTGGACGAGGATCATGATGCCGGCGAAGTTTCGGATGATGATTACATGCGATTGACACTGAACTATAAGGATAAAGCGATTGAGATCCTGAAACAGCTGGATAAGATGGAATAACAGGATATTGGGCGCGTGGAAGCGTAGAAGAAGAATGCCGGCTATCAAACATGGTGTTACAAATTTTGCAGCAGCCGCGTGTTTGCATGGCACAATGCAACGGCAACCGCATCGGCGGCGTCCACGGGCATAACCTCGTCGATCTCAAGCATTGCTCTCACCATCTTCTGTACCTGTTTCTTATCGGCTCTCCCTGAACCAGTGACTGCCTGCTTCACCTGATTTGGCGTGTACTCTGCTACATCGAGATCGTACTCGGATGCTGCGAGTAGAATAACCCCGCGTGCGTGGCTCACCTCGATTGCAGACGATACATTCCTTGAAAAGAAGAGCTGCTCAATCGCGAGTTCATCTGGTTTGTGAGCGTCCAGAACCGCCTTTATTTCGTGGAATATTGTTCGGAGGCGTGTCTGGATCGGCGCATCCGGAGGCGTGCCGATCACACCATACCTGATGCAGCGTGCACCATCGATCACACCAAAGCCTGTTTTCGCAAGTCCCGGGTCGATTCCGATGATGATCATACTATTTCACAGATATTACGGGCATCACAGGCATCACGACAGCAGTACCACGTCCCCGAACTCTTCTTCTCGTGAAATCACGTGGCATACAAGGGGTTTGCCGTACAAACATCTCACCTCATAGACTGATCCACTCTTGCCGCATCCAATACCTTCATGCATAGATCCTCACTGATCCATATATCATCGCGATACGCAATCTCTCTTAACGCATCTTCAAATTCTTTAAAATCGATTAATTCAGATTTATATGCATTATATATAACGCCAAGTGTGCCCTTTACCGTTAAACCTTGATTCCTTGCCTCGACCCGTGCATGCAAATCATCAATCAATACCAGATCAGCATCGATTCTGATAGCCAACTCGATCGTCTCGGTTTCACCTTCATCAATTCTAACATCGAAAACACTCGCCCTCACAGCAGTTATTTCTTCCACGATTAATGTATCGCCGATGAGTAACCTGGCACGAAATGCATCTATACAACCGAATCTGATACCATTTACTATAACCTCCTCATATACCGATTTCGGGATGTACACATTGTGATATAATTCCCTGAGGAGGTGCAACAGATTAAGCTTACCGAGTGCGATCAGTGGACCTGCATTGGATACCACCCCACTCATCCGAGTTCCTCTGCGATCATATCATCATCAAAGAATGGTTTGAACCCACGAGCAGACGCGTGAGCGACCATCTCTCGCAAAGGCAGTCCGGCGATTCTGGATGCACGCCAGATCGATATCTTACCTTCTTTGAAGATTGTCAGCGCCTCTTCTATTCTCATCTGTTTCGCGCCGAGTTCGATCAATCCCTGTATAGCATCTTCGTTGATTGGGAATATTGTTTTCAGGATTTCGTCCGAAACTTTGACGGTTATGGGCATATTAATTAAAAATACGTTCGTTCCTAATAAATTTATCGAAAAGAGAAAAGAGACGGTGCAAAAGCACCGTTATCACATTCCTATTGTAAGTCGATCTTTCCGGCCGCAGCTTGCAGGATCGTGAGCGCGCCCACCAAAACCCGCGAGTCACGACAGCAGTACCACGTCCCCGAACTCTTCTTCTCGTGAATCGGCGGCGAACGCCATGAATGCGAACACGCACCAGACCACCGCGCCCACAAAGAGAAGGATGTATCCGATCATCAACATGCAGAACTGACCCAGCAGGAAGAGCCAGTGGTTATTGAGCCGGTCCGCACGGGAGACGCTTGCATTGTACAGATCTTGCTCG
>DAOVGO010000205.1 GCA_030672345.1 Methanosarcinales archaeon
TACTTCTCAATAATCGTCTCATCGATCTTCATACCAAAGTGCCGCGCCGAATCCTCGAAATGGACAAGCACCTCGTCACCTACTTTCAGATTCGCGATCGATATCGGAGCGCCGTCTGCGCCGACAAGCTTGATCGTCTCGGCATTCTGCAGGAGCGTCTTTATCACAGTCCCATCGACGTCAGCCTCGACAAGCGTCAGAGGTCGCCGCTCGATCTTGACCCTCCCGACGATCGCATCCTTCTGCTCACCTCTTGCATTGATCGTGGTCACCAGATCGCCTGCGCCGAGTTCTGATAGGTACCGGGTTTTGTCGCCGACCTGAACGTACGCATGTACCGCACCCGCATTGACCCGAAACGGGCGTGACGCCACATAAGGACTGTCCTCCGCCTCTGATTGCACCAGAAAGAGTCCGTTCGACTGCGATCCAACGAGCATTCCCTCGCCGACCGTCATCAGCGAGCAAGTGTCCACGCAGACCCGGTCACCCATGCCAACGGGTTTGACCGCGGTCACCCGTGCGACCTGAAGCGGCATCGCGGGCGTGCCAGCGCGTTCGACAACGCCTGTGATGCGCTTGATCTCTGATGGATCATCGGTATCGATCAGAATGCCGTCTGATCCGTGCTCGAGCGTCTCGATCGCGACTTTTGCTTCCTCTGAATCACGTACGCCGGCTATGATCTTCACATCTTCGTCGAAGAGTCCTGCGATCAGGTTTTCGAGTGGAATCACCTTCCAGTCGGTGCCTACCACGATCAGATAGTCGCAAACACGCCCGAGTTCAGCTGCGAACCGCTCGTACTCCTTGTTCAGGATGACCACGTATCCGGCAACCGTCTTTCCCTCGGAAGATAATTTTTGCGCCGTGATAATATCCATCGACCCTGTTAAATCAGTTGGAAGCGGATTTGTCCCGTCGCCTTCCCCGCCCACACCGACAACAACGATATCCGGCATTTCAGACACATCGCGTGGCAGCGGTGACGCCACCCGGATATCTCCAAGCTCGCGGACCTTCTCGATGTGATCCGCTGATGTGAGCACGCACTCCACACCGGATTCGAGACTCGTCGTGATTCTATCCTTCTGTGCATCCCAGTTGCCCGCGTCCGCCTTGATCCACGTCGTCTTCGATTTCATCTATGGACTCGCTGGGACTCGAACCCAGGGCCTTCGCCTGTTTTGCTTCAGGCACAATGTACCTTCCGATGCAAAGGCGACGATCTTCCAGCTGATCTACGAGCCCGCAGTGGTAATCTTCTGATGTGCATTGATTTAAAGGTATCTAAATCTGTGGGCTGCTCTGGGGGGGGTCACGCAACGCCGCGGTGCTGGCATTGACGCCATCCGCACACACCCGCGCCAGCTCAACCGCCATCTATTTTACATAACCTAACCAATAACTCATGCACAATGAACCAGTGCGTCACCTGCAAGGGAAAGGGACTGTGCGGACGCCCGAAATGCCCGGTTCTGGAGCGATTCAAGGAAATCGAGGCAATCACAGATCCCGGAACAACGAATCTATCCGGAGCCTCCCCGCCATCGGTTTTTGTCGGGCGCAGAGGCTATCCCGATATCGTTGCAGGTCCGCTGATACCCCCAAATATTGGTGGCGATGAGGCGCAGCAGTACGAGGACCCCGGAGTTCTCCTGACTAAGAATATCGATGAAATTATAGGGCTGCGGTCAAGATTGGTACGATCATACACCAGATTGAACGTGAAGACGCCGGATGATCCGTTTTTACTGACATCGCAGGAACTGGCGATGGCTGATGCGCCGGTGGAGACCGAGGCGTGGTTTGCCAGACCGCCGACTGCACGGATGGCTTTTGATGGCATGTTGATGCCTATGGGTCCAGCCGGTGAACTTACGAAAATCACGCTCACAGAGAACCCGAAAGTCCCTACAAAGATCGATTATCTCGTATCAGACACTGACGCGCTTGCTGCAGATTCGATACGTGAATTGCACAGAAGCGACATTCCGCAGCACCACATAACACGCATATTCTCGATCGGTTTGCTCGGGAAGGATCGGAAACTCGTTCCCACGCGGTGGTCGATCACAGCAATCGATGATATGGTCGGAAAGATGTTGCTCGACGATATAAGAAGTTATCCTGAGATAAAGGACATTGTTTTATTCACCACTGAGAAATTCGGCAACCATTTTGAGATCCTGTTGATCCCCCGGTGTTTCTCGTTCGAGCTGATCGAGATATGGCTTCCGGATTCGGTCTGGTCTGATAAATTGTGGATCGGAAGTGACAGGGAGGAGTATGGTGGGAAAAAGGGATATTCATCGCTTGCCGGGGGATATTACGCAGCAAGAACCGCTGCTGTCGAGTATCTCCATTCGATCAGGCGGCAGGCATCGGTATTCATCGTGCGAGAGATTCTTCCTGATTACTGGGCTCCGCTCGGAGTCTGGGTGATTCGGGAGGCGGTCCGTGATGCGCTGACCGGGAGGGGTGGTGGCTCGGGTGCGAGGAGGTTTGATAGCATCGGTGATGCACTCCGTGACCTGCGGGGGCGAATCCGCACGCCGTATCCCAAATGGCAAAATGAGATGCAGTTGCTGGACGAATGCAGGTTTCAGAGGACGCTTGCTGATTTTCTGTGAAGGGCGGCAACCCGGGTGGTGGGTGGCATGAGTGGTGGTGTGGCGGTGCGATGATGTTGTGGACGAGAAGGACAAAAAAACTCTGCGGTTATTTTTCTTGTCAGAAAGCACAGGATCGCAATCAGGAGATCGATCAACACACATGAGTAGTTACTTTTTCTGATTCTGATGGACTTTCGTGGTTTTCAAAAGATATTGAGACCGGGGGCTTCTCATTCTTTGCGCCATTGCATCCTCGCGTCTTTGCGTTCTCATTCTCAGTTTAACGCAAAGTCGCAAAGTCGCAGAGAGAGTATGTGAGGGAGCTACCGCTATCGACCACAGAAAGCATTAGAACCAGGGATTTTTTAGGCATAGATTTACACGGATTTTATCCACAATTTACCAGGGGCATGTACCCAACACTCATCCCCGCAGCATCTCCACTGGAATCGCCCGATTATGCACGCCGGTTGCAACCAGAGCCCCAGCGATCCCGATGTCACGCAACAGGTCGAGATCGCTCATATCTCGCACGCCGCCCCCGAATATGACTGGATGATCCGATCTTGCGACCGCTTCTTCGATAAAACCGATGTTGATGCCTGATTCTGTGCCAACCTTCGTCAGATCGATGATGATCAGGTGATTGATCGGGTACTCGTTCAGTTTCTCGACCGCCTCCATCGGAGTGAGCGATATTTCGGTATTCGTGAGAATTTTGCTGTCCATCAGGTCGATGTTGACATGCAACCGGCTCGCATCAGCCGTCTCACATGCCTGCCCGATCACATTGAAATCGGCATTCTCGGTTCCGATGGTGACCGTATCTGCGATTGCAAGCCCAAGCGATACATCTTCGGTGGACCGGACACCGCAACTGAGGATCGTTCTGCAATACCTGGAAACGTCCCTTATAACCGAGAAATTGTTCCCCGCACCGCGTCCGCGAATCCGGTTGAGATCAGCCGCATACACCTCCTCTGGGTCAAGCGCCCTTACGATCTCTATGGCATCTGATGTTTCGCAGACCAAACTTGCCCCGGCGATCGGGAGGTAGCGCTCTCGCATCCCCCGAACCGCATGAACCACAATGCCGTCGAATATATCCAGCACAAGGATGGTTCTGAACATAGATCATGCTTGGCGCGGTTATCGCATATAAGGTCGATTGCAGACAGACCGGCTCGGAGGGAATGCCGAAAAAAGTGCATCCTGATCAATAGTCGATAGCAGGTGGGCCTCTGACATATCGGCGGGCTCTTTGTTGCACCGGTTTGGGGACTCCTTGGCTATACAAACAGCTTCCCCAGACTGATGAGCATTCTCGGGTTTTTGCGGACCAGCACTTTCAGCATTTCAAACAGGGTCATCGTGCTGAAATCGATGCCCTCGACAGAGTGCACGAGTTTGTTCAGATCGCTGTCGTTCATCGTCACGAAGCGATTCTTCACAGCAAGCGATCTCTTCAGTCGTTTGCCGTGGCGTTCCCTCCAGATGGTCTCGTATTCCCGCAATCTCGCTTTTGAGACGTTTCCTTCGGAGATCGCCTGTGCTGCAACCTCTCCGGCGATGCGTCCGGCATCCATCGCGTTGATGATCCCGCCGCCTGTGAGCGGATCAGACTGGCGGGCTGCATCACCGACCAGCATCAAGCCGTCTGTGACCATCTCTTCAAGCGGTCCTGATGTTGGCACGCCGCCGACCACGATTTCGATGATCTTGCCGTTTGGATATCGTTCTTCGACAAAATTCCGCAAGAGATCGATCGGTCGATTACCCTGGTGACACACATCACCACCGATCGCAAGCCCGACGTTTGCAGACCGGTTTCCCTTCGGAAAGACCCATAGATATCCGGATGGTGCTATCGAGGCGCCAAGATGAAATTCACAAAAATCCTGATCGATATCGATATCTGTTACAAGGAACTGTGCACCGGTCTCAATCTCGGATGGTTTGAGCGTGGTGTCGATGCCTGCCCACCGCCCGATCTTGGATTCAACGCCGTCTGCGCCGATCACGATATCTGCACGGATCTCGCATTCCTCGCCGAGATGCATGGCAGTGATGCCTTTGACAGATCCGCCCTCTATGATCACGCCTGTCGCCCGTGTCTTGACGCGCACCTCTGCTCCGGCAAGTGCCGCCTCGTTGGCAAGCGCACGGTCAAATAATTTGCGTTCAAGCGTGTATCCAACCTCTGCGCCTGAAACATCCTCTGATAGCTCAACACTGGTGCTGTCAGGGGCATAGATTCGTGAACCTTTGACCTCGGCTGCGATCCATCGCTCGTCCGGTTCTATATGCTCTTTAAGCTGAGGTTTCGAAACACCCTCCGCGCACCTGACCGGATCTCCAATCGCCTGCCGCTTTTCGATCATCAGTACATCAGATCCAAGTGCAGCAGCGGTCTTTGCGGTGATCGAGCCAGCCGGTCCGGCACCAACGATGACGATGTCGTATTTATCTGGTTTAGCCGTCATTTCAGCACCTCGATCGCTCCGATCGGACACACCCCTGCGCACGTCCCGCATTCGGTGCAGTCATCTGCGATCTCAACCCATGTCTCCACGAGTTCGACCGCGCCAATCGGGCAGACAGAGACACATGCGCCGCAATATCCACATTTGTATCGATTCACGCCAATCATGCCAATTCCTCACTGATCTTTTCTGTAAGTATCCTGCTGATCAACTTGCCGTCAGCCTTGCCACGCAGCTCCTGCATCACCACGCCCATCAGCGGACCAATCGCGCCAGGTCCCCGTTCATGCACAAAATCACGCCGCTCTGCAACAACCCTTGCAATCACGCTTTCTGTCTGTTCCTCATCGATGCCGACGAGATCAAGGCTTGCTGCCGCGTCTCCTGCCGAACGGTCAGGCTGCTCTGCAATCAGGCGTAATATGTCGATGATCCCCTCTTTCGCAATTTTACCATCTGATATCAAGCCAAACATCTCTAAAAAATGATTATCCTGCAATTGTTCGATCGAAATACCTTCTTTTTTAAGTTCGGGCAGGGTTGCGGTCAGGGTCCGCACCACCAGAGAACCGTCCACGCTCACCGATTTCATAATGTCATCAAAGAGCGCCAGACGCCTCGAATATACGATCTGCCGTGCCATGTCATCCGAAAGGTTGTATTCCCTGACATAACGGTCCTTTCTCTCGGATAACAGTTCGGGCGTGGTTATCTTATCGATTCTGCCTGTGACCGGCACCGGAGGCACATCGGTTTCAGGATACATCCGCGCAGCACCGGAAAGCGGTCGCAGGTATGCGGTGGTGCCGGCTGGCAGCATCTTTCGCGTCTCCTCTGGCACGCCAATGATCGCCTGCTCTGCCCGCAGCACGACCGCGTTCAGCGCATTCACCGCCCGGTCGTGCGCATCAGCGACGATGACCACGCAATCATCACCTCTCGCACCAACAGCGGTTCGCAACGTCTCGACCTCTGCCTCGGTGATCCCATAGCCGGGCAGTTCATCGGTGTGGAACACTCCTCCAACCCCTGCTTTCTTTGCCCGATCCGAAAATTCGGATCCGAGACGGCGGTCTGGCTGAATTTCAGCGCCAACCACGCCTGCAAATCCGCAAAGACGCAGAGCAAGCACGCACCCCATCTTCTTCCTGACGACCGCAGACTCTGTGTCCTTGAAGATATGTGTCACATCCGTAATTTCACCGACAGATGCTCCGCGTTTTCGCAGTTTGTCTCTGATCTCAAGCAGCCTGACCTGCCTGAGTGCCTCCTGTTCCACGATCGTCTCTATCAGATCGAGCTCCTGCACGCCCTTGACCTCGACTCTTGCACCGTCCGCGATCGAGATGTTGACATCCTGCCTGATCGTGCCTATTCCCCGCTTCACAACCCCGGTCGAGCGCAGGATCATGCCGATGTGTTCGGCTGCTTCTCGTGCATGTGCGGGCGAAATGATGTCAGGAGCAGTACCGATCTCGACCAAGGGTATGCCGAGACGGTCAAGCGAGAATACAACGCCCTCTTCACTCTCCTCGACCCGCTGGCAAGCCTCCTCCTCGAGGCAGAGCACATCCACGCCAACCCTACCATGTGATGTCTCGAAGTGTCCATCGGTCGCAACGAGCGATGTGCGCTGGAATCCAGAGGTGTTTGAGCCATCGATCACGAGCTTGCGCATGATATGGATCTCGTCAACAGGCTGCATATTCAGCAACCTGGCGGTCATGAGCGTGATATCGATCGCCTCCTCATTCAACTCGCGGGGCGGCTCTTCATCGTTCTCGACCAGACAGGTGCTCGGATATGCTTTGTATATAAATTTTCGGATAACCCTTGCCTCGTCGAGTGCTGCCTGATCGGTCTCCCCCATCTCGCTCTGGGTCGGTCGCAGGTATCTGAAAAACTCGTAATTTGATTCGCGAGTATCCCGAAGCATCGTCGGGCAGTTGCAGAAGAGCTTGCAAGCGGTATCGAGTTGCTGGTGAATCTCCAGCCCAGCCATGAGACCAAGCCTGTTGTAATCAAGATTGGATTTGTTCGAGTCGGTCATCTGTTGTGGATATACCGTTGTAGTATATATTTGTTATCCGCGCCACTGGGACTGCCACGCTCGCCCTGATGCGGACAGTTCAACTCGATGGTTGGTTTTATGTGGGCTTAGTTTCGATTTATCCGGCATGGAATGAGGAGAATTCTGTCAGTGATCGATGTATGGGGTCGCTACTGGCTGATCACATGCAAGACGTCGGCGCAGCCAAACCGAACGCGAGGGCACGATGCGTAGGCTCTGTACTTAAGTGTGGGGTATGGTGACTTCGGGAGGCTATCGTGAGTATGTGGAGGTCGGGTTGGTTACGTGGATGATGTGGTTTTGTGAGGTTGAGTGTGCGCAATGTAAATATACCCCTGAATCGTAGATATATGCGAAGCATTGCAGATATATCAAAATTATACGAAATTTTGTAATGGTCAGTTGGATGCACAACACCGCAAAAAACACAAAGACGGTGTTTATGCCCTTCACGGCGATCGTGTTGTATGGGCATCGGTCTCTGTGTGTCCGTGGTCGTATCGGTCATTACAAGTTATACGAAATTTGCAAAGATGTGAGGGGAATCCATGAATGAACCTGAATACACAAAAAGAGTAATCATTCCTTTACTGAGACACATGGGATATATGGAAGTAACGTACAATCATGGCATAAATGAATTTGGAAAAGATATTGTTTTTTCAGAATACGACCGATTCGGAAATAAGAAATATCATGCCGCTCAGGTTAAAGTTGGTAATATATCGGGAGGAAATAACAGCATAATGAATGATATAATAAATCACACTCAAAATGCCTTTAACATAGAATTCCCAGATTTGATCACTAAAACAAATGTTAGTATATCAGATTTCTTTCTTATTACTTCCGGGAAATTTGTTGGAAATGCAAAAACGATGCTTTTAGATGATAAAAGGCTTCAATCTTACAAGCATCGAATTTATTTTTATGAGGGGCATCACATTGAGGAGTTATTCGAAAAGAGTTACAAAGATATTAGAGAATTATACATGGCACAGTGGAATGAACTACGTCGTAATATTGAAATAGCTAATGTTATAATAGGCATATTGAGTGGTGGCGGTTCCGTCATAGGCAAATATATCGATTATAATTTACCAACACTAATCGATAAGTTATGCGTGTTTGAAAACCAAGTGACTCTACGACAAAAACTGGAAAGCTACCAGTTACTAATTGCGGGAAATAATAGTATCATAACATATATGCCAATAATGGGGGCTCTTATGGGAAATAAATCTGAAAAAGAACATCTCATCAAAGGAGCAAATGAAATAGTTAGTACGAGTACAGAACTTGTCGTACTTATCATAAGAGCTCTAACCGAGAAATAACTATTCAAATATTAATGTGATGATAGATGAATATTTGGCAAACATCGTATAACAGAACGTATCTGGCTTCGTGCCTTCGGGACTACGCCCAAATCCAGCCTTGCGGCTGGACTTCAGACACGCTCGGAACGTTTTACGCCATTGCCAAAGATGATTGAGAACGATATGATGAAACAATTCAAAATCGTAGTTGAGAAACATCCCGATGGCTATATAGCCTATCCGCTTGGTCTCAAAGGCATCGTTGTCGGTGAAGGCGACACTTATGAGGAGGCGTTAGCCGACATCAAGTCTGCCATTCGCTTCCATATCGAGACTTTCGGCCCGGAGGTTCTTGAGATCGAGTCGCCCGTGCTTGAAGCTTTTGTGGCTGAAGCGGGAGTGGCTATCTAATGCCTAAGTTTCCGGTTGACGCTCCCAAAAGGAGAGTCATCAAGGCATTCGAACTTCTGGGGTTTTGCCTTGTCCGGGAGCGAGAGCATATTGCGATGGTTCGGGAAAATTCTGATGGCACACGGACTCCACTCACAATGCCCAATCATACTCGGATCAAGGGCTCAACTTTGAGAACGATTTGCACACAAGCAAGCATCCCGCGAAACGACTTCCTGAAGGCATACGAGCAAACTTGACGATGGTAACGGCGTATGATAGAGCTTATTTGGCTTCGTACCTTCTGCTATTGGGGGCGTTGTCTTCAGTCACAACTTCGCCAACATCGAAAAACGATAATCAAACTCTGTGCCGCCCTCGATGAACATGCATTCGCCCACCCATCCTCTTCCTACGTTCGCCCTATCGCGCGACCCCTCCGCCCGCGGATACCCCGCAATTCATTGCGGGATGGCACGGCTGGGACTTCGGGAAGCTGGCATGAGTGTTAAGCGGAGTTCGGGGCAGGCATGCGTGGTTGTGCGGGGCGGACCGTGTCTGTACCCGGAAAATGGATTACCGGACTTGTGTGTTCTGGTCTGGCACTTGAGCACCAACGCCTGAGTTGACAGTCCCGCGCCACCAGGACTGCCCGCACCTCTGCCCGATGGTTCTACGATGGTTCTATATATTGCAACATTCGATTGATAACAGAAGTGATTACATGAAATCACGAACCCGAATCAAAATCTGTGGGAATACGAATCCTGGCGACCTTAATCATGCCATATCGTGTGGGGCGGATGCTGTTGGATTTATCACAGACGTTCCTGTCAAATCGCCAAGAAAGATCGATGCACAGACCGCAAAACAACTGATCGGGCAGGTACCGGTCCTTGTGGATTCGGTGCTCGTTATTATGCCTGACGATCTTGATTCGGCGATGGCACTGATAGCAGAGACTGCCCCGACATGCGTACAGATCCACAACGATCTCCCAAGTAGCGAGCTTGCGATCATCTCAAAGACTGTCAAGCTGATCAAAACGATTGCAATCCCGAAAGACGCGTCATTCGAGATCATCGATCCCATCATAAGCCGCATCAAGGAACTATCCGGAATCGCTGATGCGATACTCCTTGATACGGGCACCGGCTCCGGGGGTGGAGGGACCGGCACGGTGCACAACTGGCAGATCAGCGCAGAGATCGTGCGCCGCTGCAAACTGCCAGTCATCCTCGCGGGCGGGCTGACGCCTGACAATGTGGCAGACGCGATACGGCAGGTCCACCCGTATGCAGTGGACACCGCGTCAGGAGTCGAGACGGATGGGGCGCGCAATCCCGATATGGTGCAGCAGTTCATCAAGCGGTGCATGGAGGCTGACATGGCTGCTGACACAGAGACTGGCGAGGGGGCTGATGATGACTGAGATCGTTGCAGCGATTGCAGCAGATCCAGTGAGAAATGCGATCCGTGCCGCAAGCGATGGCGCGGATATGATCGAGATCAGGATCGATCTGCTAAACTACCCACCCAATGTGCCGCATTCACCGGAATCGCTTTGCTTGCTCTTCGAGGAATTAAACAGAGCCGTGAGAATCCCGATCATTGCAACCAACCGCATGAGCACAGAGGGCGGCGGATTTACCGGGTCAGAAGAGGAACGAATCGGACTATTGCTTTCGGTGCTAAAGATGGTTGATGCTGTCGATATCGAACTCCGTGCAGAGCCAGAGTACCGGGATATGGTCGTGCAGAGCGCTAAGGCTGCGGGAAAGCGCGTGATCATCTCGTATCACGATTTTTCGGAGACTCCTGACATAGCAGAGATGCAGCAGATATTATCAGACTGCTTCGACGCCGGCGCCGATATCGCAAAACTCGCGGCAACCCCGCATTCGTACGATGATGCGCTGCGCCTGCTCAAACTCACACTCGAGAATAGGTCAAAACCGGTCTGCATCATCGGGATGGGCGAGTATGGTGCGCATACAAGGGTGATCGCGCCGCTTTACGGGTCTGTGATCGCTTATGCATCGATTGGGGACGCAACAGCACCTGGACAATTCAGTGTGAGCGAGCTTGTGGGGATGCTGCGGATGTTTTCGGTGCGCGGCACCTGAAGCAACCATAACAACCATAAACAACAGCAACACAAAAACCAGTCTAACCGAGATACCGTTCTACCGATGTCACAGCCAGCGCGCCATCGCCCACAGCGGTTGCGACCTGCCGAAGCCCCGTGCTCCTGCAATCGCCCGCAGCAAAGATGCCGGGAATCGATGTCGCAAGGCTCTCGTCCGTGAGAATGAAGCCGTTTTCATCCTTCCGGGCATCTATAAACTCGGTATTCGGCGTGATGCCCACATACACAAAGACACCGCCGACCGCAAGCTCCGAACGTTCTTCTGTCCTGACGTTTCTGAGCACCACTCCCTCGACGGCACCGTGTCCGATGATCTCTTCGACCACCGAGTCCCAGATAAACTCGATCAATGGATTTTTAAACGCTCTTTCCTGCAAAATCTTCTCCGCCCGGAGTTCTGATCTCCTGTGAACGATGTAGACTTTATTTACGATTTTTGTCAGAAACAGAGCCTCTGTTATCGCAGAATTTCCACCGCCCACCAACAGGACATCTTTACCCCTGAAAAAGAAGCCGTCGCAGGTTGCACAGAAAGAGATACCCTTCCCGATCAGTTCTTCCTCGCCTTTCACCCCGAGACGCCTTGGTTTCGATCCTGATGCGATGATGACTGATTTTGTTCTATAATCGTGATCAATGGTTTTTACCAATTTATGCTCGCCCTCGTCCGTTATCCGGGTCACTTCGCCATCCTCGACTACAAGACCCAGCGCTCTTGCCTGTTCCTCGAATTTCTGCATCAACTCTATTCCGCTGACCTTTTGAAATCCGGGATAGTTTTCGACGAGGTCTGAAAGTACGATCTGACCACCAACGCCAAGCTTTTCAAGGAGTATGACTTTCAAGCGCGCCCTTTGAGCATATATTCCTGCGGTGATCCCTGCCGGACCACCTCCGACAATAATAAGATCGTAAACGTCCATAATCGTAGTTGCTAAAAAATAAAAATAAAACGAAAAGTAGGCGGAAAGCCTACTTATCTTCTTCTCCTGTACATGGCGTACATGGCAGTTAGCAGCAACATCGCCACCGCAGGCAGTCCGCCGAAACCAGGTACCTTATCGCCAACAGCGGGTGTCATCTCCACCTCTGGCGGCTTCTCGTCGGTTGGTGCTGCTACTGCAGCAGCCGGCGTCTCTTTCACCTCCTTCTCAGGTGGTCTTCCATGGCAGACTGCACACTCCGGCGCGGTAGCACTGATCCCGATCTCTGAGAGCAGGTGTATGTTCACTGCATCGTGACAGTTGCTGCACGGCGGAATGATGATCTGGTTGCCTGCCGGGATATGGCACATCTCACATGTCACACCGATCGGCAGATGCAGATTATGCGGGATTTCAGCAATCGTTGCGTTCGGAGTGGTCCTGTGGCATTTGTAGCAGCCAGTCGGATCAGAGAGCTCTCCGTGTATCGTTGCAGCATCGTCGTATACATGACATGCCTGACATGTGATCGTCATACCTGCTGATTTTACTGGCTTAACGATATCAGGCGCAGTCTTATGACATTTCGCGCAACTGTCCATGCCCTCGCCGTGTACGGCAACGATCTCTCCGTGGCAGTGTGCGCACACGAGTTCCTTGCCTCCGAAGACCGTGTAGTGCACTGCCTCGAGATCCTTGTGGCAGAATGTGCAATCCTCTGTCTTGACCCTGCCGATATGCACCTCATGTATCGGACCCGAGTGACATTTAATGCACACTGGTATGCCAATCTCAAACGCCTCACCGTGGCATGCCTCACAGGTCACCCTTCCCGCATCCAGTTTCTGCTTGTGGATGATGTGAGGATTCTCTTTATGGCAGTCTGCACAGTTGACCGTGTCTGCTGTCAGCGTCAGTGATTCAAACTGGGTCTCAACCTCCGCAGCATACGTTATCGCAGCAGTTAATGCAACCAAGATTACGACCGCCAGAAGAGCATTACAAGATTTACTTGTCATCTACTATCACATCCTTGTTCTGGTTCATGATCTGAAATTAACATCCCTTGAATTATGTGCGGGTGCTTATATGCTTTTCTGCGCAACACTTAAATCCATTGAGCCAGTATGGTTACGAACATGGCAAAATCACACGGTGAGCGAAGAAAAACCAGATACAAATTGAAGAAATCTTCGAGAAAAAGAGGGCTATCAGCAATCAGCAAGGCAATTGCCGAGTTTGAGACCGGGGATATGGTTCACATCGTCATCGATCCGAGTGTGCACAAAGGGATGCCAAATCCCAAGTTTCACGGGCGTACCGGTAAGGTCGTGGCACAGCGCGGTCGTGCATACATTCTGAGCGTGAGAGATGGCAGAGCCATGAAGGAAGTAATCGTACATCCGCAGCACTTGAGCCTGCAACGGTAAATCGGCAAAATTAAGGGAGATTTAGGCATGATTGTAAAGAAGGTCATCGGTGAGGAGGGGTTAACAGTATCAGAGGCAAAAGAGATACTGGATCGTGTCAAGGAAGAGAGATCAGGGGAGGAACTTGGTTACGAACTCAGAAAAGCGATACGTCACGTCGATACTTTCTCAAAGATAGATGCCAAAAAATCCCGGGACCTCGCGAATGATTTGTTAAATCTGGAGAAGATGAAGCCTGAGATCGCAATTAGAATTGCAGACATCCTTCCCAGGACGAGGGACGAACTCCGCAGTCTTTATGCCAAAGAACGGTTCGTGCTCACCACCGAGGATCTTGATCAGATACTGGACAAGGTAGCTGATTCGATATAGGGTGAAGAGATGGTAAAGGTGGTTCAATGCCATTTAGTGATAAGAGATCTGGAAAAGAGAAGTATGCCTGGGTGCTGGATTACCTTCCTTACGGCGATCCGAACGATTCCAGACCGGTGTACCAGAAAAAACCATCTATTCACGGAATAGGCGAGAGATACTATGTTCTGATGGAGCTGGTCCCAAAAGAAGGGGTTGTGCCGCAGATCGGCGAACGTGTATATATTGGGGATACAGAGCGCAACGCGATCGATCATGTGAAGCGCAGGCTGGACTATGACTCCCTGACCAACGGGGCGAAGACCGAACTCCATTACGTGCTCGAACAGATCACCCTGAGAGATGAGACTGATTTTATTGGATTTATCAACGAGGCGTATCCAATATCGACCAGACAGCACATGCTTGAGCTGCTTCCAGGCATAGGAAAAAAACTGATGTGGACGATACTTGATGAGCGCAAGAAAGGCAAATTCACCAGTTTTAAGGACCTGACAGGGAGGGTGAAGGGACTGCACAAACCCGAAGCGGTTTTTGCGCGCCAGATCGAGAACGAACTGATCGGCACTGTCAAGTACAGGCTGTTCACGACCAAACCTACTGAGCCTCGCAGGAAACATGGTCGGAGGTCAAGCGCACGGTAGCGAAAAACTGCCCCCGCAGTGAGACCGCGCGTGGGTTTGGTAAACCCGGGAGCGCGGCAGATCTTAAAGCGAAGAACCAAAAAAGGGCTTTGTGTCATAAAATCGGGCACCGAGGAGATGATCACGTCGATGTTGCATGTTGTGCTGGTTTGCGAAAGCTTGGGCGATGATTTTTTGCAAAACCACGCGGCCCTCGTCTTCCGGAAGGAAGATACTTGAGGCGTGAAATCAATTCGGGTACGGAGGTTACGAGATGATCGACAACCACGAGGATCGCGACCTGATCTCATACTGTGGTCTCTACTGCGGGGATTGCTTTGCCCACAGGGAAAAGATCGCGGATCTGGCAAGGGATCTTCGGAAGGAATTGAGACAGGCAAAGTTCGACAGGACAGCAGAATCCATGTCTGTCATCCCATTCTTCAAGGTATTTGAGAACTACGAACAGTGCTACGAGGTGCTGGGCGCGATGGTGAAATTCCGCTGCAAGAAAGCCTGCAAGGGCGGCGGCGGTCCGCATTTCTGTAAGATGCGGAAGTGCGCTCAGAAGAAAGGTATCGAAGGATGCTGGGAATGTGATGAGTTTGAAACATGTGAAAAGCTGGACTTCCTGAAGCCGGTTCACGGGGATGCTCATCTGAAAAACCTCAGAAAGATCAAGAAACAGGGAATCGACGGATTCCTTGAAGAAAAGAAGCACTGGTACAGCAAAATTAAGTAAACGGATACTAAATGAACAATTGAACAAGTCCAGGTGAAACAATGTCATTCAGAAGTTTTATAGACCAGTTAAGAACCGATAAAATGCTGACCGAGATCGAGGATCCAGTGTCTCCAAAGTACGATCCTGTGAGGATTGCTGGAGATAAAAAACCGATCCTCTTCCGCAATGTGGGCGGTCACCGGGTCGCTGTGAACATTCTCTCATCCAGGGATGCTCTCTGCAGAGCACTGCATGTTAGGAGGGTGGATCTGGTGAAGTATCTCGCATCTGTCGGAATGGATGGAGAGATTAAACTTGTGAGTGATTCTCCAACAAAAGAGATCGCAGAGAAACCGGATCTTTCAAAACTACCGATCATCACCCATTTCAAAAATGATCCCGCGCCTTACATCACCGCAGGCGTCCTGATAACCGAGGTGGACGGGGTAACGAACGCATCCATCCACCGCATGATGGTTATCGGGAAGGATAAACTCGCAGCAAGACTCGTTGCGCCGCGGCATACATATCTCCTGCACAAAAAAGCACTGGATCGGGGAGAGGAGCTCCCTGTCGCAATAGCGATCGGACTCGACCCCACCATCCTCTTTGCGGTCTCTACACGCGTGCCTGAGGGTATGGAGCTTTTATACGCGTCCGCTCTTCTTGGAGAGCCGCTCGAGGTCTTCGAGTGCGAGAACGGGATCCGGGTGCCGCACTGTGAGATCGTGCTCGAGGGGTACATCGGTGACGAGACCGCTCCTGAGGGTCCGTTTGTTGACATCACAGGAACGTACGACCGGGTGCGGAGTGAACCCGTGATCCGGCTTACAGGGACGTGCCACCGGAAAAACCCGATATATCACGCAATCGTACCGTCTGGCGACGAGCACAAACTCCTGATGGGAGTTCCGTACGAACCAAGGATATTTGCCGCAGTGAGTGGGGTTTGCGACGCAAAAAACGTTGTTCTGACAAAAGGCGGGTGCTGCTACTTCAATTCCGTGGTGCAGATAGAGAAGCGGACCGAGGGCGACGCAAAGAATGCGATCCTTGCCGCGTTTGCCGCACATCCGAGCCTCAAGAACGTGGTGGTCGTTGATCCCGACATCGACATCTA
>DAOVGO010000115.1 GCA_030672345.1 Methanosarcinales archaeon
CCATCTGCAAGGGGGCTACATATACGCAGTTTCTCCATTCTGAGTTGTGGTTTGTTACATGTATTCTTTCTGAATATCCCGGGTTCATTTTGGATATCATGAAACTTTATTCTTGCCGCTCACTAAATATAATGATATACATACGTATCAAGTGCACTCAACTTTTTGGTGATCTGATATATTAGTGTCGATGTGTTGAGTCAATCCATCGTGAAAGGTTAATGTGACAAAGTAGAACTAACCAATTCAATTCTAATCTCCAACGATAAAATCATGGTCAACAATGCCAAAAAATACGGAATCAAAGCGTATTATCTGATAGAAGAAGTGGACAAAGTTTTGAGGGAACTGAGATAGGGAACTATGGATTCGCTTTTCTGGGTTCGGTCGAGACCGTATCTGTGAATGATAGCGATGTAGCCCCAGTGCTCGTCTGGCACGCTCCCCTTACGCCCGGCAGATACGATATCGTGATCGATCTCGAACCGAAACCGCATCTACGATGCATCCACAGATGGACTGGACAGCGGATCGCCCGGTTTCGTCGCGATTGCTGACGCACCGCCGACCCCACCTGTACCAGTTCCGGTACTCGCCCCGCACGGAATCATCACTCTGATCGGCTTGCTGTGTGTTATCGGTGCGAGCAGAATCAGAAGAAGGTTCAACTGAACCATCCAACAGCCCCAGCTCCCGCCCGAGCCGCAACCCCCTCATCCGGTCGAGCCCGCAATCACTACCACGTCAGTATTGCAAACAGACGCTTCCACCACCATGGCGCGCTTTACCGCACGGTTAAGTATCGGCAAAAACCCGGGGGACGGCGCCCTCACCTCCACCGACGCCGTAATCGCGCTTCGAACTCACGGCAAGCAGCGGCTGGGCGCCTGATGCGGACGTCAACCGCGACAACCGCATCACCTCGCCCGGGCACTCTCATGATCCTGCCGGCGGCGGTCGGGAACATAAATTTGTAGCCAGCAAAAAGGGACGACACACTTTTGACACGCCGTCTATATCATTTTATTTTTATGCAGTATGTATTTTAATCCTTGCCGCCCCACAACCTGATGTCCGGGGATACGACCGGTACGAATGCATTTAAATGGTTGCAATTCTTATCATGAAAGATATGGAAGAAGACATCGATCTCATCATGCGCGCCACAGAGGCGCATCACAAATGGTACAGGGACTGCCTGCCCATGATCGCAAGCAACAACCTGACAAGCAAACGGGTGCGGCTGCTCTCGGCAACCGATCTTGCGCACCGCTATGCAGAGGGCGTAGTCGGGCACCGGTTCTATCAGGGCTGCCGATACATCGATGAGATCGAGGCAAAGACCATAATGCTTGCAAAGGATCTGTTCAGGGCTGAGCACGTCAATGTGCAGCCGACTTCAGGCGTTAACGCAAACATCGCCGCCTTTTTTGCGCTGGCAGACCCCGGAGACACGATCATCTCTCTTGACGTGCCTCAGGGCGGGCATATCAGCCACGTCCGGTACTCGGCAGCCGGCGTCAGGGGCTTGCGCGTAATCCAGCACCCGTTCGATCCTGAGATCATGAACATCGACACTGACCGCATGGTCGCGAGGATTCGTGAGACTAAGCCCACAATCGTGCTTCTGGGTGGTAGTCTCTTCTTATTCCCGCACCCGGTTCGTGAGGCGTGCGAGGCAGCCCATGAGGTGGGTGCAACCGTCGTCTATGACGGGGCGCATGTGCTCGGGCTTATTGCGGGAAACTGTTTTCAGGACCCGCTGCGCGAGGGCGCGGATGTGATGACCGGATCCACGCACAAGACGTTTCCGGGACCGCAGGGCGCAGTGATCTTCTGTAAGAAAAGGCTTTCAGAAAAGATCGATGAGGCAGTCTTTCCTGGCACGGTGAGCAACCACCATCTGCACCATCTTGCAGGGCTTGGAGTCTCGCTTGCAGAGATGATCGAGTTTGGCGAGGCTTACGCATCAGACGTGATCGCAAACGCAAAATGCCTCGCGCAGTCGCTCTACGAGCGGGGATTTGATGTGCTTTGCGAGCCCTGCGGGTTTACAGAGTCGCACCAGGTCGCAATCGATGTCACACACGCCGGCGGCAGCATCAGAGCCGCAACAAAACTCGAAGAGGCGAACATCATCGTAAACAAGAATCTTCTGCCCGGAGATCATGTAAGCGTCACAGTCGAGCCGTCAGGGATCAGGATCGGGACGCAGGAACTGACCCGCATCGGGATGGGCGCATCAGAGATGGATGCGATCGCCGATTTCATGAAACGGATCGTGCTTGACGATGAATCGCCTGAAAGCGTCCGGGACGACGTGATCGAGTTGAAGAGCGGGTATCAGAAGGTCTGTTACTGTTTTGATGATACCGATGCGTATGGATTTCCTGTGCTCCGGTAGTTTCTGATGCTATTTTTTGGAGGCTTTTTATTATTTTCTGATTACACCGCTTTCTTCCAATTCCACCACACCGCGGATTTGAGATAAATAAACGTAAATACCAGGGAATACGAATCGCCGACGATCTACAAAACCAGCAAAACGTTGAATCTGCGTTGATTTGTGTTAATCGATGTCTAACAGAGGTTTTAGACACTGAATAACGCCAATTTACACGGATTTCACCATTTCCCGGTATTGCTGCTCGCCCATTGATGCCGGGCTTTTGGGCAGCCGGTGTCGATTTACCGCAACCAAAATCATGTAAATGCAATCGCGGTTTTGCAAATACGAGCGATAACAGCTCCCCTCATGATAAACCTTTTATACTATGGTAAGATCATATTGCTCGATACAATACAGTCGACCATGATTGATATAGCATGGTCAATACACGGAGGCTTGAATATATGATCAGGAGGTTGATATGATGGCGGATGTGACTGCAGATTACATTCCGATTGCGGTAATGCTCGTTTTTGCGTTGATTCTACCATTCGTTATCATATTCATTGTAAAGCAA
>DAOVGO010000188.1 GCA_030672345.1 Methanosarcinales archaeon
TCAGTCCAATCTCCCCGCATCCCCGACCACGATATACACCGGATTCACCGGCTTAAATGCAGTCTCGCCTGCAAGCTCATAACCCCTCGAGACCTGGACATGAACCACCTCCTCAAACACCCCGAGCAACTTCATACACCCGATGATCCGCACCGCAGTCTCGATTCTTGCGGCATTCACCACCACCCGCCCCCTGACTCGGGTGCAGAGCGCATGTAGCACATCTTCGATGTTCTTGGTGCCGCCGACAAAAGCGCAGTCGAGGGGGGGCAGGTCCGCAATCGCCAGAGATGCTTCATCGCGGATGAGCGTGACCCTCTCCCGGATTCCGGCGGCATCAAAGTTGCGCTCTGCCTCCGCGATGGCTTCGTCCCGGATGTCGATTGCATAGATTGTGTCTGCGAAGGCGGATGCTGCGATCGAGACCGCACCTGTGCCGCAGCCGACGTCGCAGAAGACGTCGCCTGGGGCAAGGTTCAGTTTGGAGATCGCGATCGCGATGATCTCAGGTTTGGTGGGGCTTGCTGAGAGCATGATGAACCATTATCCATATTTTTTATTTACGAAAAAGTATATCGCCAGCCCCCACCCGGAGGGCAGTTTTTACTCGATTTTTTGTGAAAAAATCGTTTTTTAGCAGTGATAACCATGGGATTTTACCCGTGTTGATTTTCTGATCATGTCCGGTCTTGTTCACGAGCATTCCTCTTCCGGTCGGTTCTTGTCTGCCAGTTCCAGGTGCGCCTTTAACCACCCTGCAAACTCCTTTCTTGCAATCATACCTAATCTTCCTATAATTGTGACGTTCTTCACTCGCTTCCTTATAACAACCATCAACTCTCGGATAAAGTGAATATCCCTGAGCATGGGATCGGATGGGGATTCTTTCAGCACATTCTGCCACATCTTCTCTTTTTCTTCAAGTGTTATCATCTTTACCTCTTCAATCAAAGAAGTCCTTTCATATCCGGAATCCCGAAGTTCTGCTGTGTCAGATCCCAAAACTCGGTCGAGATATCTGTGTGGGAATCCTGCTTATCGAGCATTCTCTTTCCGATCCCCACAAATTCCACTCCAACCTGACATGCAACCAATGTGCGAAAACTTAAAACGCCTTGCGCACCATTTTATTATATAATGTGGGCGAGGATTATCCTCATATCAATCGCACTGGTCATGACCTGCGCACCGGCGGTGGGAGATCGGTGCGAGGAGGATGTATGGATCTGTCAGGGTGTATACGAGATCAACCTGAGCGAGCGCGCTGTTATCGGCGAGTACACCATTAAACTGCGCGAGATCAGTAATAACAGCGCAATGCTGGTGCTGTACAAGAACAAGCAGTTCATCGACCGGTATTCCATGTCCGAAGGAGACACTGAAACGTATTTTGATCGATTCCAGATAACGCTCCTCCGGATCGAGAACGAGTCGGTGACAGTCAAACCCTACGTGTACGGTACGGAGAAACTGTGGGCAAAGGAGGATGCAGTCAACCTGTTGGTCGGTGAGAATCACTCTACTGGCGATTATCTGATCCATATCATCGATTTCACAGACGGATCCGTGAATCTGAGCATCAATAAGGGCGGTATCCATCTCGCTTCTGACCGGTTCGATCCCGGAGACTCGCGTAGTTATGATGGGGCACTGAAGGTGTGCGTCAGGTATGTACAGGACGATTACTGCATAATCGAGACGTACCGCCCATTAACACCAGATCTTGCCATAAATATCAGCGTAGACGACATCTATCAGCCAGACCAGATGATTGAGTGCGGTATAACCATCCGGAACGACGGTGTTCCGGTCCGGGACGTTCTTCTCGACGTGCAGGCGAGCGTAAAGCCCGATACCGGTAGTGATGCGGTCTTTAATGAGACGTTCTGGGAAAGTTTCTCGATGTGGTATCAGGCGATCTATTCGAGTGACGTCTGCAATCGGACGATCTATCCCCCGGTACTGCCATACCCCTCCAATATCTCGATTGTTGTGAGCGTAAGTGGATATATCTGGAACGGCGACAGCTATTCGGTCAATTGCACCAGAGAGACCCGGATAACTCCGTACATCCTCGTTGAGAAATCAGTCACGCCAGATGAGCTGACTGTGCCAGAATCTGCAACAGTCACCATCACCGTCCGGAATCTCAGGGACGATGGCACGGATATTGAACTCACTGATACCGTCCCTGCCGGATTTGTGATCGAAACCGCCCCCACAGCCGGATGGGCATTCAGGCTGGAGCCGCACAGTTTCAGGAACGTTACATATCAGATGGCTGCAAGGAGAGTCGGGACGTTCGAGGTTCCTGCCTGCATGGCAGCGTACGAGGGGTACGCCGTATCCTCGCTTCCGGGCAACATCACGGTGCACGGACCTGCGATCACGGCAGAGAAGATGCTGCTTGCGACGCTCGATGAGCATACCAGACAGGTGGCAATCCGTATCGAGAACCGGGGCGACCGTGCAGCCAATATAACGGTCGCCGATGAGATCCCACTTGGCGTCGTCGTGATCGGTGGCGATACGGCTGGAAAGGCGCGGATCCTGCCGCAGGAGTCGTACAATCACACATACATCATCCAGTTTGAGGATCTGGACTCGTTGCCGCCGGCGGTCGTCAGGTTCGTGGACGATTACGGCAACAACGGGACCGTGCGATCGAACCCGGTCGGCGGCACGGTGGATGAGGAGGGCGAGGGGGATGAGGAGGGTGCTGGAGGCGTAGAAGGTGCAGGAGGTGCGGACGGTATGAATGAGACTGGCGGGATATCTGCGCCGGCACAGACCCAAGCAGTGGGCATCAGCCGCGGCGGGCTTGCCATGCTGCTGATACAAATCTTTATATTGTTTGCCTGCATATTTTTAATACCGGTCGTGGCAGGGTATCTGATGCTGCGCAATACAGGGTAAGGAGAGGTGAATATGACACTCATATCCATAATATTATATTTGCTGTACACCACGCTTGTGCTCACACTCCTGGTCCGGCTCTCGTCGTTCATCGCCGCAACCGCGCTGCTTGGCATCCCGCTGCTCTTCGTTCTGATACTCCCTGACCAGTCTGTCGCTTTCATGTCATATCAACATGCAGTGCTTGGAGACGGGCTGATACCGATCAACAACCTCCACATACTGCTCTTCATCTGGTCAGCGATGCTCGCAGTCATCCTGTACACCGAATTTATTACATGGTATCTCGGGCGCGGGGATGGCACGGATGCTCAGGGGGCTCTGGAGCCTGCGGCAGATGACATGGCTGGCAGTGATGAACTGGCAGAGGCAGATGAGTCGCCCGGGGCTGAGGAGCCGGGAATGAACGATGCACCAGGATTTCCTGAAGAGCCGGCGATTGGCGATGATGGTGGGTTTCCAGGAGATTTCGGGATGGAGATGGACGGGGAACCTGAACTGGGGGATTTTGACGGATTTCCCGGCTGAAAGAGGATTTGCTCGATATGGCTTTTTGATTCGCAAAATTGGCATCATTGGATTTGCAGATCTGCATCGCTGATCGATGAAACCTATGCGATCCATAAGGCAGTCTTGCAATATCCTTGTTGGTATGGCTACTGACAACTTAATCTTGGGCGCAACGGTAAGATGAATGGCATGAAATCGCTATGTGTAGGCTCTGGACTTAAGTCAGGGGTTTGGTGACTTTAGGAGGCTATCGCGATGGACGCGGAGGTCGGGGCGGTTGTATGGTTTGCGTGTTTTATGAGGTGGGTTGGGGTGACAATCTTAAATATGCAATTGGTACACATATTCTAATCATAAAGGAGACGAACATGGAAGCGAAACTTATACGAGCAGATGTTGTGATAGTGGCTTTGGCTCATAATCCTAGCATAATGGCACCACAATGGCTCAAGGATAAATCCTTGATAGTTGAAGAACCCACCCAGTTTGTACACACCCCCGATTTCTCTCTGTTTGAATCAGAGTCTTTTTTATTAGTAGTTGATAATCAGCGGATGCAAATCACAGTTAAAAAGCAAGACAATCGGTCATTAGAATCTTTAGCAAATATCGCTAGTAACTATGTAAAATTATTACCTCACATTCCATACAAGGCACTTGGTTTAAACTTTATATGGACTATTGAGGTTGGTGATGGAGAGAAACTTCCAAAAATTGAGCTTAACATAAATAAAAGCGATTTAATGTCAGTTTTTGAGGGTCACGAAGTTGATTGTGGAGGTATCATTCACGCAAGGAAAGAACCATATATGCTTAAAGTTGTTATCGAACTTCAGGGAAGAGATGCCCTTGTTCACAATTTCAATTACAATCACGAGCTTGAAGGCATGTCTGTGGAAGATATAGTAAAGTTGATTAACAATTTTTTAACCATAAAAGAAGATTCATCGAGTATTATTAAAGGTCTTTACTCAATAGGAGAAAAGTAGATGGTCGGGACACACCACACAGGCACCGAAGGGATAGAAACGTCAACCGAAGCGCTGTGGGAAGAAAGAAAAGCGCTAATGAGCGTTGGTTTTATGAGACCTCCAAACACTTTTTCGGAACTTCAACCTACCACCACAGCGCCAAATATCTATTCAGCGTATCGTCCTCTTTTTAACACTGTTCCCCAAAGACTTGCAATGGGTGAAGAATTGGGGCATGAGCAGTATTATAGCGTTGATCGTGCAAGTAAAAGCTTGCATTCGCTGATAGATTCGATTAGCGGTACGTCTCGGAATGAAACTTTATCAACTTATCCTACTTCGGATTTACGAAAGCTAGAACAACATTACATCTTCCGAAATCAATCTGAAGTTATGAATTTTGCTGTGAACAATTCTTCCCTTTTACAGCCCCTCCATGAAGCGTATGAACAGATTAGAAATTATTTTGGAGAGTCTGTACAGGCAGTTCTTGAGGTCGTTACCGACCCCGAGTTTATAGAAGATCAGGAATTAGTGATTTTTATTCGCACAGACCTTTCACCAGATGAAGCATTGAAAAAACTTGAACATATTGATAATGCGTGGTTGTTGGATGTTCCTGCTGATGTGCGAAAAAAGCTATGTATTAATGTGGAATTTATATGACTTTCGATTGGTCGGAATATTTGAAACTTGCACAAGAACTTGCCGGAGATGATGCGAGTTCACCGAGTGAAGAAGCTAAGTTGCGTTCTTCTGTTAGCAGGGCCTACTATGCAGCTTTCTGTAAAGCACGAAATCACTTACGCAACATCGATAAGCACAAAAAAATACTTTCGGAGACTCCGCCGAAAGTAAATGTTCATAAGTACGTTCGGAATCAATTCAAGGACAGCACTGACGAATCACATAAAAAGATAGGCGGTGATTTGGATAGATTAAGAGTGTTCAGAAACGCAGCAGACTATGACGACCTTGTAAGTGGACTCGAATCAACGGCGGCAATGTCTGTAAAATTAACTCAGAGTGTCATCTCCACACTGAATACCCTCTAATTAATGAATGAGTCAGCACAACTCCCCCCACATCCGTCCGCGCTCGTCAAACACGCGACCCCCCTCACGATTCCCCGTACTTCAGAGGCTGTCCCATAATTAACGCCCCGCCAATACCTTTATCACCTTTCCAGCCATATTATACTTTATGGCGTTCATTAGAAGACTCCGCAATCAAAATTGGATGTTTCCCCCAAATATTTCAGATTTAATCGATGAAGAC
>DAOVGO010000178.1 GCA_030672345.1 Methanosarcinales archaeon
TTTTTTGGTAGTGTCCCAATCAGTAGTTGGTGTAGTATAACCCGGATTTTACGGTGAAATCACTCCGATTTTGCCGCACCATAGAAAATGCATTTTACCATTGCTTTTGAAGTGGATACTTTTTCGCGGTGCTGTGCATCCAACTGACTATTTCACTTGTGCACACAGTCCCTACAGATACCAGACGACCGCAACTGCCACTAACAGAAGAAACGTTGCCAGCAGAATGATCCGGTTCGCCTGAACGATCTCTCGCGGAGCAGGATCAGGATACTCCTGCCCAAGCACGTAACTCCCTGGTTTCTCAAGTCTGCAACCGAGAGCACCCGCAACCGCTGCCATTGGGTATCCGGAATTCGGGGACGCAGGAAGCGCATGGTCACGCAGGCAGACCCGCAAGGCAGATCTCGGACTGAACCGGATGGATGACAAAAGAATGAAGATCACGGAGAGCCTTGCCGGGATCCAGTTGACGATGTCATCCAGCTTCGCAGAGGCAAAACCAATCGCACAGAACCGTTCGTTTCTGTATCCGACCATTGAATCGAGCGTATTGATCGCTTTGTACACAATAGCGCCGGAAATCCCGAAGATCGCATAATAGAGTATCGGTGAGAGGATGCTGTCCACAAAGTTCTCAGCAGTCGATTCGATGGCTGCTGACGCGATTTTGGGCTCGTCAAGCTCCCTCGCATCCCTGCTCACAAGGGAAGTCAGGTCTTTTCTTGCGTCAGCTAAATTGTTCGTGGACAGATCCCTGTAAATCAAGTTTGAAGAACTGATCAGCGATCGTATCGAGAACGTTGACTTCAGGAAATACGCCATCGCGAAGAGACCGATGAGATGATTGTGCGCAGCAAGAATGGTAAGCAGAACCCCGAAAACGGCAGCGCACGAGATGCAGATCAATGTCAGCGCAAACCCACATATCTGGTGACGAATCTTGGGCATCCGCTCGCATATCGCGGAAATCTGCCGTATCAGCACACCGATCCGGACCACAGGGTGGACGGCTGCGGGCATCTCGCCGAAGATCAGGTCGATTGCGATGGCGAGGAAAAGCACCTGTTGCGCCTGAGGCAACTGAAACAACTGAAACAACTGAAACACCGGAATATCCATGCATACATCTGGGAAGATGCCGACATATTAATGTGCCCGCGTGACCAAAGACGCGGATATGAACTTTGTGCATGCGAGCGATTTTCACCTCGGATATGCGCAGTACGGGCTTGCGGAGCGGTTTAAGGATTTTGCACGCGCTTTTGATCGGGTTGTCGATTATACGATCCGGTCGGACGCTCGATTTCTGCTGATCGCAGGGGACCTCTTCCATAAGCGAAACATCAATGCTCCGACATACCTGCAGTCGTTCAAGATCCTCCAAAAGCTGAAGGACAGCAGGATTCCGGTGTATGCGATCGAGGGGAATCATGATCTCGCGTATCGGAGGGATGTGAACAGCTGGCTCCAGATTCTTGATGCGCAGGGGCTGCTGCGGCTGATCAAAATCAAGCCTTTAGAGGATTGCGGCGTCAAGCTGATGGGTGATTTCGTTGACGTGGACGGCGTGCGTATCTTTGGCATCAGATATCTCGGGTCACAGACCCGCAACACGATCCCTGATATTGCAGAGGAGATTAAAGCGATCAATGATCGGTGTGGCAATCCTGATTACACGGTTCTGATGATGCATTTCGGGATGGAAGGGGTGATCGGAGCCTCCGACATCGGGGAACTATCCTACAATTCCCTGCTTCCGTTGCGTGATGTGGTCGATTATCTTGCGCTCGGGCATTACCACGTAAAATATGAGTACGATGGGTGGGTATTCAACGGGGGAAGCTGTGAGATGATCTCGATCGCTGAACATAAGAAGCCGAAGGGTTTTTATCATGTCGTGGACGGCAAAGCATCATTTCAGAGGGCATCGCCCCGCCCGGTGGAGCGGTTCGGAATCGACACCAGTGACATATCATCGCTTCAGGACCTGTACAGCACTGTCGGGTCTGTGGTCAGCGGGGTGCCAGGCACCGATGCGGAGCCGCTCGTCGAGATCCTCTTGCATGGCGACCTCAAATTCCCGAGAGCGGACGTATCCATCGAGAAGATACGTGGAATCGTCTCCGAGCACCTCAAACCGCTATGGGTCAACGTCAAGATCGTTGACACGAAGGAGCCGGTCGGTGTCGTTGACAACCCAGACATCTCAAGGTCGGAGATCGAGCGCTCAGTCATCGAAGAGATGGTCAGGGGCACGCAGCACAGGGGGCACCTGAAGGACGTTGTGGAGACGATCATCGAGGCGAAACAACTCGCAATTACTGGAACAGACCCGGAGATCATTCTTGAGCGGCTGCAAGGTTCGTTTGACGCCGTCAGGGGCGAGAAGATAGAGCAGAGGGGACAGACCGATCTGCCGTTTGGCAGGGCTGGGGCAGATAGGGCAGGTGGCGCGAATGTGGATTAACTCCGTTGAACTTAGGAATATCAAGTCGTACAGTGATGAGGAGATCTCATTCAGATGCGGAGTCAACGGCATCAGCGGGGCGAACGGCGCTGGCAAGACAACGATCCTTGAGAGCATCGGTTTTGCGTTATTTGACAATCTCCCGTACAGCAAGAAGCATTTCTTGCGGAAAGGGGAGAAGGCAGGAGAAGTCAGAATACAGGTCGTCGCATCCGATGGCGTGGAATATACGATTGCGAGATCAGTTAAGGGGGACTACCGGGTCGAGTCCCCGGTTGGAGATCTGGCAGTCGGAAAGATCGATGTGCAAGACTGGATAGCGGAAAATCTCTTCGATGGCGCCATAAATTCAGGCGATCTCTCGTCCATATTCGAGAATGCCGTCGGGGTGCCTCAGGGGACATTTACCACATCGTTCCTTTCGACCCCGACGGTGAGGAAAAAGGTTTTTGACAGTATTCTCCGGGTGGATGAGTACAGAACAGCGTTTGAGAACTTAAGCGACGTCTCAAGGATCATCAAAAACGAGATCGATGATCTGGAGAAGAAACACCATGAACTGAAGGGCAGTACAGCGAACTATGATGAGTTAAATGAACGGTTTGGGCGTGAAAGAAGCAGGATTTCGAAGATAAAGGAAGAGATTGCCGAACTTTCGAAACATCTGGAGAAATTGGGGCTTAAGAAGGAGGATCTTGGCAGGAAGAAGGAATTGATCGATTCCACCAACAAAGAGATGGAAAAACTGGAAAGAGATGTTAGTGAGCTAAAAAAGCATCTTGTCACCGCGAAAAAACAGCTTGAAGAGGCGCTCGATGCAAAAAAGATACTCGATGAGACCTGGGATCTTAGGAACGAGTATCTTGAGTCTCAGAAGAAATTGGAGGCGCTGAGTGGGGAAAAGGAGAAAAGAGACCGTCTTAATGAGCGGAGACTGGAACAGGAGAGCAAGATACGACAGATGGAACAGGAACTGGAGAAAAAGAAGAATCTCTCAGAAGAACTGGGAAAACACCGGAAAGTATTGAAAGAGATTGAACCACTGGTAAAAGAACAGAAAGAGCTTGAAATGGAGATAAATAGCATCGAAAATCAGATGAGGGATGTTGTCTCGCTGAAATCGGATATCAGCAGTCTCGAAGGGAAGAATATGACCTTGGAGGAGATCTCAAAAGACCTCATGAGGCTTGAGAAGGAGCGAAAAGAGATCGAACCGATGGTAAAAGAGCAAGCAGAGATTGAAAGGGAGATAAAGAGCATCGAGGAGCAGACGAGGGAGATCAACTCACTCCGGTCAGATATCAGCGGTCTTAAGGAAAAGAAGGAGATGTTTGAAACCCTATCAAAAGACCTCCGGCAGCTTGAGAAGGCGCAGAAGGAGATCGAGCCGCTGGTGGAGCGGGCAGAGGAGTTGAAACGTCAAAAACAGGAGATGACCGTCAAAAAATCTGATATGCAGGAGAAAATAAAGAGTATCAGAAAGAATAAGAGAGAAACCGGAGAGACGAACCGATGCCCAATCCTGGATGGGGTTACATGCGCAGCGGTAAGAAGTTTTTCAGAGTATTTTGAAGAAAAACTAAATAAAAATGAGGGAGAACTCAGCACACTGAAGAATGGGCTTGTGAGAATCGAAAAAGAGTTGAAAGGACTGAACAATCCGGAAGAATGGATGAATAAGAACAGTTCTGAGATATCCCGGATAACAGGGCAGCTGACACTGCTATCAGACGTGAAAGAGCAATTGCAGCGGTGTAATGCGAAATTACATGAGTATGACTCAAACTTCTCTCAAAAGTACTCGTCTTATCTGACAGACGTTCCGGAGGATGCAGATCTTCCCGCGAAGATTAAGAAAACGAGAGAGCGCATGGAGAAGAGGCGTGAAGGGCTGAACAATCCGGAGCAGCTTGCCTCGAATACAGGAACGCTGATTAACGCCCTAACAAAGGAACTGGACCGGATCAAAACCGATGATGGCGACATAAAGCGGGAACACTCCAGATTGTTCGATATAAAGCTCGGATTATCCGAATTTTCAGACCTTGACCTGAGAGAAACGGAGATCAGGAAGATAATACATGACTCTGAGCCGCATTACCTGAAATACCTGCAGAATGAGAAGAATGCAGGCAAGGTGGACATGTACCGGAGCAGATGCGACGGGATGAACCGCGAAATCTCGGGAAAGAAGATGGAGAACGATCGGCTCATCAAGGCTCTGGCTGAACAGAGGTCCACGTTCGACGAGGCGGAGTTTGAGCGAGTAAAGAAGGAGTATGAGGGAGGAACCATAGAACTTGAGAGCAAGAAAACCGAGCATGATGTGGTATCAGGGAATCTCAATGGGCTGGAAAAGGACCTTGAGAAGACGGAGTCACTGATCAGGGAAAAAGAGATACTGCAGATGGAGTGCGAATCGAAAAGAGAGTTTCTCAGCTACATCGAGTTCATAAGGTCCACACTCAAGGATTCTGCCCAGTTGATCGCAGGAAAACTCATCAAAAGCATAGGGACGGAGGCTAACAGGATATACTGCGAGATCATCAATGATTATACGCAGGAACTCAGATGGACGCACGATTATGCCATCATAATCACAGAACACGGAGAAGAGAAGGACTTCAACCAGTTAAGCGGTGGAGAGCAGATGGGAGCCTCGCTTGCGGTGCGTTTCGCGCTCCTCAAGATACTGTCAGGATGTGATGTCGTATTCCTTGACGAACCGACACAGAACATGGATGAAACACGCAGAGAGAAGCTTTCAGAGCAGATACTGAACATATCCGGATTCAAACAGATCTTTGTCATATCACACGACGACACATTCAACGAGAGGTACGAAAACGTGATTAGAGTGGAGAAGATCGATGGAGAAAGCAGGGTGATAGGCGGTGATCTGATATCATGATCAAGTTCACCAAAATGCACGGAAACGGGAATGATTTTATATTGATCGATGAATATCATGGCAAGGTTGTCGAAGACAAAGACAAACCCGGCTTTGCCGCCACCTACTGCGACCGCAGGTTCGGAATAGGCGCAGACGGCGTCCTCTTCCTCGGAGGGTCTGATCGTGCAGATATCAGGATGCGGCTCTTCCAGCCAGACGGATCAGAGGCAGAGATGTGCGGAAACGGAATACGCTGCCTTGTCAGGTATGCGATCGACGAGGGCTACGTGACAGGGACTTCCACGATCGAGACGCTTGCAGGCGTGCTGACAGTCGGTCCGGACGGTGAATGGATCCGGGTGAACATGGGAAAACCAGCATACAACGGAATCGAACATCTTGATGGATATGAGGTCTATTCGACAAACACCGGTGTCCCACACGCCATCATCTTTGTGGAGGATCTGGATTTTGTGATCAGCGAGATTGCACCCGGCATCAGGTATGCGCCGGTCTTCCCGGAGGGAGCTAACGTGAACTTTGTGAGAATCGAGAACGACCACGAGATCACGATCCGGACTTATGAGCGCGGCGTTGAGGCAGAGACACTGAGTTGCGGCACAGGCGCAGTCGCATCCGCTTATGTCGCACACAGACTCGGGAAAACATGCGACCGGGTGGTGGTGCACACCGCAGGGGGGTGCCTCCGTGTGCTTCTTGGTGCGGATGGTGTCGCGTTCATGGAGGGGGGAGCTGTGCGGGTATATGATGGGGCGGTCGAGGTCTAAGTGGTTGTGGCGAGGATTTTTAATCAACCGAAAATGCTATGCCATCACAAACTTAAGCAATATTGTGGAATGGGCTTAAAATCGAAGTCCACGATAAGAAACAACATGGGCAAAAGAGGTGTTAATGCATGGTTGGTAGATTGGAACGGGTGAATCTTCGAGAAGTCTGGGCAAACGAGGCTGCAAACTTCACAACATGGCTCGAAAGACATCTGGACATATTATCAGAACATATCGGCATTGATTTATCGACATTGGAAAGGGAAAAGTCTGTTGGGTCATTTTCAGCAGATATTTATGCCGAAGGTCCGAACGGCGATATGGTTGTCATTGAAAATCAATTGGAAAAAACCGATCATGACCACTTGGGAAAACTTGTGACTTACTTATCAAATCTCGAAGCAAAAACTGCTATATGGATAACCAGCAATCCAAGACCGGAACACGCAACGGCGATAAATTGGTTAAACGAAATCACTCCGCTCGACGTGTCGTTTTTCATGATTAAGGTCGAAGCTTATAAAATCGGGGATTCAGAACCAGCACCGCTTTTCACAACAATCTGCGGTCCGAGTCCGGAAGCGAAAATAGTTGGAAAGCAAAAGCAAGAGTTGGCGGGACGGTATCTGAAGCGATTGGATTTCTGGACTAAATTGTTAGAAAAGGCAAAGAGCAAAACAAACCTCCATTCCAATATTTCGCCGAGTAAGGACAACTGGATTGCGGCAGGCGCTGGTAAATCCGGAATGAGTTGGCTTTATCGCATTATAATGGACGAAGCGTTTGTAGAGCTCGTCATAGATCGTGGAGCAGATCGGAAGGAAGAAACCGATGAGATATATGATAAATTATTAAGCGATCGAGAAGAGATCGAAAAAAGGTTTGGAGATGATTTAATCTGGGACAAGGTCGAAGGTCGGCGGGCTTGTCGAATAAAATCGATTTGCAAGATCGGCGGGCTCAAAAATGAAGATTTATGGGATCAGATACAGGAAGATCTGATAGACAGAATGATGCGTCTGGAAGGTGCTTTAAGAGAGCCCTTATCCAAAATATAACTGAACAGAGGTAAAAACCCATGCCCCGTAAAGTATCACTGTATCTCGACACGTCAGTGCCCAATGCGTTATTCAGAATGCCGGAAGAGAGGAAAGAAGCCACATCGCTATTTTTTCACGAGATCATTCCCAAACACGACGTTTTCATATCCGAACTTGTTGTGGGCGAGATCGAAGCCACGCCCGATGCTGCCCACAGGACTCTATTACTGGACTTCGTGAAGAACTTCTCTGTTCTACCTGTGAGCGTTGAAGCGGAAAAATTGGCAGACGAGTACCTAAAGTACATAAAAATCCCTAAAGCAGACGCGACCCATATAGCGATCTCCACTGTGGAAGGCATCGACTATCTCGTGACATGGAATATGGAACACATGGCAAAAGAGCGCACACGGAGAATCGTGGACAATATTAATTTCCTGTGTGAGCTTTCCAGACTCTATATCGTAACACCGAAGGATTTCTTTGATTGAGGAGGTACAGATGATAACACTTGAAGAAAAAGAGAAGATGTGGCAGGATGTGCTGAAAGAATTCCCATCCGATCCTATGCTCAGAGATCTTCATTTTATTCGAGAGTTGATGAATGCTATAAGAAAACGGATGGCGGAGGTCACAAGCTATAAGGAGATGGGTTTGATTGCAAGAAAGGAGTTTGCAGAGTGGTTAAAGGTGCATCCGGAACTGGCAGACGAGCGATGATTGGATATGGGGCTGCCATCGCCCCACAATCCATCTCGATAACGAATCATCCCCGGGCGGCACAACCACCATCCATACCCACCGCCGTCACCATCCACCTGCTCCGCCTACCTCACACTCTGCCTCACTTCCACCACACTCTCCCCATGCGGCGCAACCGCTCGCGATACCACGGCGCAGTCGCATCCGCTCATGTTGCACACCAGCTCATGAAAACCGGCGACCAGGTGGTGGTGCACACCGCAGGGGGGGTGCCTCCGTGTGCTTCTTGGTGCGGATGGTGTCGCGTTCATGGAGGGCGGGGCTGTGCGGGTGTATGAGGGACGGTCGAGGTCTGATGGTCGCAGCAAAGATTTTTCAACCGCCTGATGAAAAAACGCTCTGACTCAACATGGCTTTCAAACTGTGATTTTCCGAAATGATTTCGCCTTTGGGTCCCTATCTCCCTCAAACTCTTCCGATAATTCCAACAGTTTTATTTATCAATGTATATATACATTTCCAGCCGTGAGCGGAGTTTACACGGGGTGTGCAGGGGTTGCATTAATAAGTGACCCCACCCGAGATGAATTCCATGCAGCTAAAGATCAACCATGAGATCGAATATCAGCCTGGCACACAGCGGGTGCTCGATTATGAGACGACGCTTTCCAATGTAAAAAATATCCTTCCTGATATCGGGGTGACCGGACTTACCGACATAACGCATCTTGACCGGGTCGGGATTCCGGTGGTTGCAGCGACCAGACCGAGTGCAGGGTATGGTGCGATAACCGTATACTCGGGCAAGGGCGCAACCCCCATCCATGCGCGGATCTCTGCGATAATGGAGTCCGTTGAGAGATGTTTTGCCGAGATACCTGAAACAAATGCCGATTTCAAAGATAAACCGATTAATACAGATAGAATCAATGATTCTTATGAAAATCTGATTGGAGAGAATACAATCGACCCTGAAACCCTGTTCCTCCCGGAACCGCTTCCTGACAACACGAAACTCGAATGGATGCCAGGGTGGGATCTGTTGAGTGAGAGCGAGGTGCTTGTCCCAGCCAATGCGGTATACCACCCCTACACCCGCGGAATGTTCATATTTCGCAGCAATACCAACGGGCTTGCCTCTGGCAACACCATCGAGGAAGCCATCGTGCACGGGTTGCTCGAGGTGATCGAGCGGGATGCCATAAGCGTGACCGAATATTCGAGGAACACGGGCAGGGAGGTTATTCTGCATGAGGACGACGGCGATGTGTATGAGCTGAAGAGCAGGTTCGAGGAGGCGGGCATCTCTGTAAAATTATGGCTTCTGCCCTCGATAACAGGGATATCGGTCGTGGTTGCTGCGCTCGACGATATCAAGACCCGGGACCCGACGATGCTGGTGATGGGTGCGGGTGCGCATCTCAAGCCAGCCCACGCAATCTATCGTGCGCTCACCGAGGCAGCACAGTTCAGGCTGTCGCAGATATCAGGTGCACGGGAGGATGTGCAGAAGCGGACAGGGTTCGTCCAGAATGCCGGGTACGAGCGGATGAAGCGGATGAACAAATTCTGGTATGTGGACGGCGAAACCATCGAGCTTGCGAAAATTCCTGATCTCTCGTCAAACACGCCTGCAAAGGATATCGGGGCGATCACAGAGAGACTCCGCGGCGCAGCTTCACACGCAATCGTCGTTGACCTGTCCCAGCCATGGATCGATGTGCCTGTGGTCAGGACGATCATTCCGACCTTTGAACTATACACGGTGGATCGTGAGCGAATCGGCAGCCGTGCGATAGCGGCGCGAAAGGAGCAGGAGCAAGAGGCTATGCGTGTGAAACGGGATATGCAGGGACGCAGAAGGTCGAACAGAAGTGCGGGCAATCCGTGATCGCGGTTTTCTGCCACCTAAATTTGCCATATCACCATGGATCGTCTGCTGCCTCGCATCTCCAGAGCCCAACAACGATTGCATAAAAAATGGAAGTTAGCTGCATCCACAACATGAAGACTGGTTGATCACAAATCCACGACTGCCTCCCATCTCAATAAAATCGATCACAGCGCTCCGGAGCGATGGCTCGATTTTTTGGTCGATGAACGTGTTTATTCCGTCGAGATCGAGCACAACATCACGGTCATGCCGGAAATCACCCAGTTCAAGACCATAAGTCACGCCACGATCACTTATCCCTGTCACATAGATGCGCAGACCATGATCGGCGCAGTTTGCCATGTTTTCTGCTTCGATGATGGTCTTTAACTCGTTTATTGCTGGTTTGGTAATTGCTACCACGGCTCTCACCGCCTTGGTGCTATTTTCGATGCACCGAAACGGGCTCGAAGGGATTTGAACCCTTGGCGAATGGGTTAAGAGCCCACCGCTCTGCCTGACTGAGCTACGAGCCCATCGGATGTGCTATCATCGTTCAGGTATATAAGTTTTGGTGCTACAGTCTCGCAGCAGATGATCTGTCAGCACAATGGCGACCATCGCCTCGGCAACCGGAACCATCCTGGGCGGGATCGTTGGGTCGTGGCGTCCTTTTATCGTGATCTCTGCCTCGCTCATCGTCCGCAGATCAACGGTCTTCTGGGGCATGGCAATAGACGGCGTCGGCTTGACAGCGATCCTGCACACGATCGGAGCGCCGGTCGCAAGTCCGCCAAGGATGCCGCCGGCATGGTTCGTCTCCGGCATCACAGTCCCATTAGAGTCTGAAATCCGGAACGCATCGTTCATCTCGCTTCCCCTCATCCTCGCGCACCGAAAGCCAGCTCCGATCTCGACGCCTTTCACCGCGCCGATGCCCATCAGGGCTTTTGCAAGATCCGCATCAAGCTTATCGAAGACCGGTTCCCCGATACCAGCCGGAATGCCGGTTGCTATGATCTCGACGATGCCGCCGATACTGTCCCCATCTTCGCGCGCACTGCGTACCAGTTCGAGCATCGCAGCGCCCGCATCCGGGTCTGCACACCTGATCGGCGACTCCTCGATCCGCGCTTTCATCTCAGACATATTAGATACGACAGATACGTCAGAGATCCCGGGTGGCGCAATCTCGCACCCCCTGGCGCGGATTCCACCAAGTTCGATGACGTGCGCAACCACATCGATGCCGTGTCCTGCAAGTATCTTTCTGGCAACCGCCCCTGCAGCCACCCTTCCAACGGTCTCGCGTGCGGATGCGCGCCCGCCGCCGCGGTAATCCCTGATCCCGTACTTGATCTCATAAGGGTAATCGGCATGTCCGGGGCGCGGCGTGTGCCGCAACTCCTTATAAGGAGACGAATCGACGTTCCTGTTCCGGACGATCATCGAAATGGGAGTGCCGGTCGTCTTTCCCTCGAAGACGCCTGAAAGGATGGCGACCACGTCCGCTTCCTTCCGGGGCGTCGAGATATCGCTCTGCCCGGGACGGCGGCGGTCGAGTTCCTTCTGAACATCCGCCTCTGCAAGCGGCATACCCGGCAGGCAGCCATCGATGACGACGCCGACCGCAGGTCCGTGGCTCTCACCCCATGTTGTTATGCGAAATATCGTTCCGAATGTGCTTCCTGACATGTTTTTATCTCCAGTCTCAGCAGCAGTGCCCGCGGTGGATTTGCGGGACATTCGTGATAATGTGCATAACTCCCGGAAATATCCTAAAAGTTTTCCCCCTTTCGGGTTTTTCGCTTTGTATTCTAAAGTCAGTCCCACATCGAGTGGTTTCGTCAGAAACTCAGAAAGTCAGGAAACGAGGGGGACGAATACTTGCTGCCGGCACCATTGTTCACGATTCCTTCCGTTCTCGAAATCAACAGCAAGAACGTCACCATCGTCTGCACTGATCTCGCACTCAACGAGTGGCAGTCCGATGTCTGATGCAAATGTTTATATAATATGTACGTCAATTCAAAGTATAATGTACGTAAGATCGTACGTTATGAATCGAACAACGGAGGAAGAATGATATGAATACATACATAAAAACCAAAAACCCATGGGGGTGTTCAGACGAATACAAAAAACGTATGCATCGACATGCTCAAACTGAAAGAGCAGGTAAAAGAGTTGATTTACAACGAGAAATATGCCATTCAATGGCAACACATCCGATCACGCCACC
>DAOVGO010000022.1 GCA_030672345.1 Methanosarcinales archaeon
CTTCCATCCGGATCTGCTCAGGTACTATCTTGCAAGCTACACCTCGCATACAAAGGAACTGAACTTCTCATGGAAGATCTTTCAGGAGAAGGTGAACAACGAACTCGTGGGAACGCTCGGTAATTTCATCTACCGCACATCGCTGTTTGCGTATAAGAATTTTGGCGCTGTTCCGGATGGCGAAATCGATCCTGGGGTCGTGAAGACTATCGAGGATGCGAAGAACTCAGTGATCGAGTCGTTCAATGGATACGAGTTTAAAAAGGGAATCGATGCTGCAATGAGCCTTGCATCGTTCGGAAACTCGTACTTCCAGTCGAACGAGCCGTGGAAATCGATAAAAACAGATGCGCCCGGTGCGAAAAAAACAATCCGGAACTGCCTTCAGATCGTGAAGGCGCTTGCCATATTATTCGAGCCGGTGATGCCGAAACTGGCGTCAAATGCATGGAGACAACTCGGCATGGACTCAGAACTCGGCAACACGCCTTATGACGAGGTTACGGCAGAGATTAAAGCCGGACAGACGTTCTCGGAGCCGTCGATGCTCTTTACAAAGATCGAGGACTCAACGATAACCGAGATGGAACAGTCTCTCGAGGACCGGGTTTCGATGGCGACAGGGAAGAAGCATATCTCTTTTGAGGAGTTTTCAGAACTGGACATCCGCATCGGGACGATCATACGGGTTGAACCGATCAAGAAATCAAAGAAACTTCTGAAACTGATGGTCGATCTCGGCGAGACCAGGGCTCGGCAGATCGTTGCGGGAATTGCAGAGACTCACAATCCGGACGATCTCATCGGAAGACAGGTTGTGGTGCTTGCAAACATGGAACCTGCAAAGCTGTTTGGCGTCGAGTCGCGGGGCATGATCCTTGCGGCTGACCACGATGGCGCAATCCTGCTTTCGCCAGAGCGCAAGGTTCGGGCGGGAACTTGCGTGCGCTGAAGCGCTGGCGACATGGGCGCGAGATAGGGACTTCAGGTAGTCTCTGGATGATGAGGGCGAGGCTGAGCGGCTAAACACGTACGCAGATGTTACCCGGGAAATCAGTCATCACTCTTCGCATGTCTCTCGAATGCGCAAGCATCGAGAGTACACAGTTCTCCAGTAACACTGAAATGGCATGACAGCCTCTCACGGTTCCAGTAATTCGGGTTCGATCTCCACCTGTTTCGTACGCAAAACCCCTCCTTCTCCTTCGACCAGTTCCTCGATCCGCATCTCGGCATCATCGAGTCTCCTGTGACAGAATCTTGAGAGCTTAACGCCAGTCTCGAACTTTCTTAACGCCTCATCAAGCGTCAGCCCTGCTCCTTCCAGTTCATGCACGATATCTTCCAGATGCTTGAGCGCATCCTCAAACGAGGTCTCAGCCACGGTTTCCACATCCATTCTCATATCTGTTTCGTTATCAGCCATGTTCCCCTATCTCCTTTATTTTATGTACCTTACACCCGATCTCACCATCGGTGACCCGTATCTGTAGATCGCTCCCGGCAGAGACGGCTTTGACCGTGTTCACGACCGTCAGGTCCGGCATCCTGAGAACGATGCTGTATCCGCGCTGCAGATGGTTGAGCGGACTCAGCGCATGGAGCGTCGCCCCAAGCATCGACAGATCCTTTCTATGCAGTTCCAGCCGGTGCAGAACCGACCTATGCATCTGCCTGAACAGTTCATCGATGTACTGCCGGTGCTGGTTGATCCGGTCTCTTGGATGCACCACGCCGCGTTCAAGGTACGCCAATCGATCCCGCTCTGTATCAATCACCCTCCTGATCGCATGAACGAGCCTGATATGCAGTCCTGCGATCTGTTGCGCAAGCTGCCTCCGGTCAGGCACCACAATCTCTGCCGCCGCTGATGGCGTTGGCGCACGCAGATCAGCGACAAAGTCGCAGATCGTGACATCGGTCTCATGCCCGACGGCAGAGATGATCGGGATCTGCGATTCAAAGACCGCTTCGGCAACCTCCGGTTCGTTGAATGCCCAGAGTTCCTCGATCGAGCCGCCGCCTCTGGCAACGATCATCACGTCGATCCCGGGCGCGGCTGACATGGATAACCGGTTCATCTGCCTGATCGCATGAGCGACCTCGGCTGCCGCCCCAGCGCCCTGCACCCGCGTCGGCGCAAGGATGATGCGCACCCCAGGAAACCGCCGCCTGATCACGTTTAGTATGTCGTGCAGCACAGCACCAGTGCGGGACGTAACAATCCCGATGGTCTCTGGAAATGCTGGCAGCGGCTTTTTATGTACGTCATCAAAGAATCCTCGCCGGGATAGTTGCTCTTTTAGCTGCTCGAACGCCTTATACAGCGCACCGATGCCATCCGGCTGGATATCCCAGACCAGCAGTTGATACGCACCTCTGGCTTCGTATACTGTGATATTGCCACCGCACACCACCTTCATCCCATTTTCAGGCTTGAATCTCAGTTTCTGGTTCGCACCACGGAACATCACGCAGCTTAACTGGCTATGCTCATCTTTTATCGTGAAATACATGTGTCCTGACGTATGATGCACGAAATTTGAAATTTCGCCGCGAACAGAGATGTTGTTCAGTGAGGGATCGTTCTGAAGCCTCTGTTTGACATACTGCGTCAGTTCGTGCACGGTGTAGAGCATCAACAAAATGTCATCGCAGAGGGACATAAAACTGTGCCGGAAGAGCGGGGTGAAAGTGATCAGGTGACAGGTTTATTAACGTCCGCACCGATTCACATACGTGTCAAGGGCTCGTGGCTTAGCCAGGATATAGCGCCGGACTTCTAATCCGGACGTCCCGGGTTCGAATCCCGGCGAGTCCGTCCGGATATCAGCAAGAGAGGTAACTGTGGTCAAACAGATCAAGGGAATTGCACGCGACACTCTTACATTCATACTCGAGGTGAGCAAGTCCACCGCACCGAATGAATTTGCAGGGCTGTTGCGCGCTGACGATGGGGTTGTCACAGAGGTCATCGTGCTCCCCGGAACCGAGTCCTCTGAGGTGAGTGCAGTCATGCGCATGTACATGCTGCCGACGATCTCGATTGCCGGCTCGGTGCATAGCCACCCGACACCGAACGTCAATCCGTCAAGGGCAGACCTCTCACTGTTTCTGCGGACCGGTGACTGCAATATTATCGTTGGTTTCCCGTATGATGAAAAAAGCTGGCGATGCTACGATGCGAGCGGGCGAAAGAGAAAGCTTCCGGTTCTCGATATCGATTTCGAAGATGAGATCGTTTTGGGAGCTTGACGCGTGAATGGTGTGAGAAGAGTACACGCTTTAAGTAAAAAACGATTCGGAGGTTCGGAACTTTATGTATTCGACACCCACGATAACTAACAGTAACAAAACCTGATCATGGGACTTGAAACGGCGTAGGCAGGCATCATATTGCAGTTTAACTGCCGCCAACCGTCTCTATCTTGAACGTAACGTCGAGCCCTTTCAGGGTCAACTGGACTAGGTCTCCGATCTGCAGAATGTCATCGAGACTTGCATTCAAGCCCCAATCATACACATAATCATAAGCACCCTGCATCGCTTTGAATCCCATAGCTGTCAGTCGCTCATTCACCTCGGACGGTGTGCCGCCCTCACTATTAAACCATACGACGAGATAACTCTTCATCATACATCACCTTTCGTTTCACGGTTAACATCATTTGGATCAGTTATTATGCTTTTGGTCGATCCGGCTGGAGCCCGATCGCGTTGATGTGATCGATCAGATCGCTGAATGCGGACACCTCGAACCGTATAACCTCTTCTCGTGTCATGCTGATGCTCATCTCGCCATCGACGGTCAGCCGATCAGGACCCCTGCGCACAAGCCGGTCAGTGCCGTCGCCAGAGAGCACGCCTTTAAGCTCGGTATCATGGACGAACGCACGC
>DAOVGO010000034.1 GCA_030672345.1 Methanosarcinales archaeon
TTGCTGCGGTATTTGTAATTACGCGGGTTAGGCGAAGATGAAGATTACTTTTACATCTTTAGCACAAGCGTGCTTTGGGAAATATGGCTTTGGTCAAGGACGATGTGACCATCGCACACGTCGAGCACCACCGCCTCAAACGACACATTCTCCGGTTCATCGTAAAACAGAAGTTTTGTCGGCGGAATAAGTTTTATTCTGTCGTGATAGGGCGTTTCTGCTTCAGATTCCGCCGCTGTCGCAACGGTGTGCGTGCTTGCAACCATCGAGTAGAAGTTGTCAGGGAGGTCGGTGGCAGTCTTTTCCGCATCCGCCACCTCCTTTGCGATCTCAGGCGGGGAAGCCCAGCGGATCAAGCTGACACGGGAGCGTTCCAAGAGAGCGACCGGGAGAACGATCTATCTACTCGACGAACCAACGACAGGTCTTCATTTCCATGACGTGAAGAAGCTGATTGCAGTGTTAAACGATCTTGTGGCAAAGGGGAACACCGTGGTCGTGATCGAGCACAACCTCGATGTCGTCAAGTCGGCTGACCATATCATCGATCTCGGACCTGAGGGTGGTGACGCCGGAGGGTACGTTGTTGCCGCTGGAACGCCGGAGGAGATTGTGAGGACCGAGGAGTCGTATACCGGGCAGTTTCTTGGAGCGGTTCTGGGAGAAGGGTGATTGATGGTTGGTTTTTCGGTAGTGTCCATACCAAAAATGACCCCTGTCAGGAGCTATGGGAGGTGCCTGGCGTTAAACGGATGTAAGAGTCTTTTTACCAATGGCATAAGCGATCAGCAATGCCATTCCAGCCGCTGTTGTCAACAAGCCTGAAATTCTTAATCCGCCCCAAGATCCGGTTCCATATTCAAATACGATCCCATCAGAAGCGCCACCCCCAATAAGAAGAATAATACCCCCGTAATTAATTTGTGTTCAGGTCTCTCTTGCTTTTCTTCTGGCTTCCATAGTCCCCGGTCTATCAGGTCGAGCTTCTTCTTGTGTTCCAAATAAGTCACGAATACGTAGCATGCAATCGCCGCGATTATTACCAAAGCCCAGTCAGTCATACTACATGCTAACGTCAGAAGACGTATTTAAAGTTAATCATTCCACAATTTCCAATACGAAAAATTTATTAGCAGCATCTTTCCGTAACATAGCTTTGATGATGGGAATATCGGTGGAACAACCATATCAATAGACAACTGGCAGTCGTTGGCGAAAACGGCATCAGAATACTCTTTAATCTTCCGGGCATCGATGGTGTTTCAGGATCCGGATCGCTTGCAACGGTGCACTTTGAGACGATAGTGCCGGGAAATTGTGTCATGGAAATATCTGACGGATTGCTCGTCGATACAATGGCAGAGATGATACCTGCAAGCTGGAATGGCGTCGAGAGTGTTGCAACCGGGATCGGGACAACGACTCCGGTAGACGCTGATGAGCTCAAAACACCCGGATTCGGAGCTCTATTTGCGATATGCGTGCTTGCAGCAGTAATTTTTGCATTCAGGAGAGACGAATAAGGTGCATCCCGCGATGGCGTAGGAAACAACGCATACTGCTTGCCCAACCGGTTTCGGAATAATTTGAGATTTATCTATTCTGATCAATGTACATTGGACATCTGATCGTTTTACGCTTTCATGCTACGAAAGCTTTAAGTAGTATCCTTCTATGTCACATTCTGTGATCAGTATTACAATACTGATGCAAGAACAGAATGGGATAATGATGGAAGTATAACAATGAAAGCAAGATATATAATCTACTGCGTGCTGATAGCTCTTGCAGTGTTCAGTGCACCGGCATCGGCAGACTGTAACATAGTCATAGTCGGCGATGCAAACAGCGATGGCAGGATCACCACGGTGGATTCAATGCTCGCGCTTCGAATGGCAACCGGAAGCATGCCACCTGATATCGAGTGCGCTGATGTGAATCGCGATGGCAGGGTCAACTCACTCGATGCGCTCATGATACTGACGATTGCACAGAAGACGCAGGTCTATGTTAATGCGCCGGAAGTGGTGTCTGGTGCATTCAATGTTACGATAGATATCTACAATGTAGTCGATCTCGATTCAGGGCAGTTTGATCTATCGTTTGATCCGAGCGTTGTGAACGTGTCTGATGTCCATGACGGGAACATAGGCGGCACAACGGTGCCGATATCTGACTGGCGTTTCATGGATGCGGATACGATCAGGGTACTGTTTGACCTTCCTGATGCAGATCTGGTGACCGGAGCAGGATCACTTGCAACGGTTAGCTTTGAGATAATCGAATCAGTCGGAGATACCAGCGTTCTGGACATCTCCAATGGAGAACTCTTCGATCTCGATACGTATGGTGAAGGAATACCTGCGATCTGGAACGATTGTGAGGTGACCATCGGAGTACCGGTTACGGTCAATGCGCCTGAAATTGTATCTGACGCATTCAATGCCACGATAGACTTGGGGAATGTCACCGATCTCGATTCGGGACAGTTTGATCTATCGTTTGATCCGAGCGTTGTGAACGTGTCTGATGTCCATGACGGGAACATAGGCGGCACAACGGTTCCCATATCTGACTGGCGTTTCATGGATGCGGATACGATCAGGGTACTGTTTGACCTTCCTGATGCAGATCTGGTGAGCGGATCCGGGTCACTTGCAACGGTTAGCTTTGAGATAATCGGATCAGTCGGAGATACCAGCGTTCTG
>DAOVGO010000069.1 GCA_030672345.1 Methanosarcinales archaeon
AGCTTGGACGGGCAGACGTACGCACACATCCCGCATTCCACGCAGTCGCCAATGTATAATTCCGCACACTTGTCGAACTGTGCGCTGTCAGCATACCCGTACAGGAGATGCGGCAGGAGACCGATCGGACACTCGTCCACACACCACGCGCAGTTGATGCATGGCGCGGGTGGTTCGCGGTTGATGTCACTCTCAGTCTGCACCAGAATGCCTGTCGTGGTCTTGATGACCGGGACCTCGTCGGTGTACTGCGCAGCGCCCGATATCGCGCCGTTCATGATGAGCTTTACAGGTGTTCCGGTGCAGCCGCCACACGCTTCAATAACATCCTTGATCGGCGCGCCAATCTCTACGAGAACGTTTTTCGGAGAGCGCACCGCGCCAGCAACAGTGACCACTTTCCTGATCATGGGGCTGCCGTCGCAGAGCGCATCATACAGTGCCTTCATGGCGCTGATGCTGCTCACAAGAACGCCCCGGTCCTCAGGAGTGCCACCGCGTGGCACCTTCTTATTCGCGAACCTCTTGGCGAGCGTGCTTTCGGTACCTGGCGGATAGTACGTCGGTGTCGCGACGACCTTGATGTTGCTATCCGGTACGGTCTCGGTTCGCATGACCTGCAGTGCTTCCGATCCCAGTTCAATGATAATAAACGCTTTTTTAGCGCCGGACGATTTTATCAATGCTCTCAATCCGTCTGCGATTTCGGAAGGATGGTCGAGCATGAGCGCTTCGTTTGATGATAGATCCCATGTATTCGTTCCGTTGATAATGATTGTGTTAATATCTGCCTTTTTGTGCACTGTCGGTAGTCCATTCGGTTCGATGATCCCTGAGTCCCTGATGATGCGACTCATTTTAGCCGTCGAGAAATCTCCTGGCTTAAATTCTTTTTTTTCGCCATCGTGGGTCTTGATCACCACGCTGAGAACATTCTTACCAGCCGGATGTGGCAGTTCTGAGATAGCAGTCACCTCTCCGGAAACGCTTGAATGTATCATGGACTCGCCATCGCCGATTAGTTGACCGACAGAAACAATATCACCAACACTTACTACGGGATTGCACACCGCGCCAGCATGCTGCTCTAAAGGAATAATCACCTGATCAGGCGTCTTCATGGTTGCAATCTTCAATGCGGATGCCTCCTATGTTTCGAGTTATGGATACGCGTGTCGGTATATAAGTCTTGTTCTCATCGGGAATGCCCCCTCCGCGTGGGTGCCCTGATCAAACACTATGTTACACATACGCTTCAACCGGAAATTACAAAAAATGACGCGGAATTTTAGTATAACGCCGCCAAAAAAACATGGACTCGGCGGGAATTGAACCCGCGGCCTTTACGTTGCGAACGTAACGATCTTCCCCTGATCTACGAGCCCTTATTCTCTATTGTGCCTGCTCGAACGCCTATAACAAGCCAACCTCAACCACCTGCACGCTCTCGACGTCCGGCACCTGCGCAAACGCATGCTCAACGCCTTCGGTTCCGCCCTCGACGTCGCCGACGACAACCGTTGCCATCAGGGCAACGAGTCCGAATGCGATCGGCTCTTCTACAATTCCTCTCAGCTGGATACCTTCAGGCACCGCAGCCGTGAGATTCCCTTTGAGCGTTTCAAGGTCAACGTCCACGCCGGTTGGCATGATCTTGATCAATGCTGCTACGTTTCCCATCCTTCTCACCTCACGGACCTGTAAACCCGCATGTGGGGCAAACATAAGCATTGCTCTGTTTTCTACATGAAACGCACCTGCCGATGGTCGTTTCACATGACGGGCACGGAAACTGCGTGTATCCGGACATGACCAGATGTGCACCGCATGATGTGCAGTATTTTTTAGCGGTTGTTGCTGTCATCGTTTAACCGTTTTTGCGCGAGCATCATTTAAGCATTGTGATGCCGAACCTAAACGTCAGGTGATACTGTGAGGTCGATTGAATCTATGGATGAGGGGTCGTTGACACGGCAGTCGTTGCGGTCAAAGTCGCAGTCGCGGTTGCCGATGCCCCGGCTACTGCTGCTAATGCTACTGCTGTTACTAACAGCACTGACAACGGGATGCATCACTCCTGAAGAGCGGTCAGACGATCAGGTATCGATCGTCGTCAGCATACTCCCCCAGAAGGAGTTTGCAGAGAGCATCGGGAAAGAGAAGGTCTCTGTCACGGTTATGATACCACCCGGGGCAAGCCCTGCCACTTATGAGCCTGGTCCGGGTCAGCTGAGGGATGTCAGCCGTGCGGAACTGTATGTCAGAATAGGACACATTCCGTTTGAGAAAGCATGGATGGGCGAGATCGCCGCAGCCAACCCTGATATGAAGATCATCGATTCGTCAGAAGGCATCGAAATCATCGAAAACGACCCGCATATCTGGCTTTCACCAGCACTGGTTAGGATACAGGTAGAACGCATAGCAGGTGCGCTGATCGAGATCGATCCCGACAATGAGGACTACTATATCCAGAATAAGGAATCATATCTCAGAGATCTGGATGATCTTGATGCGGAGATCAGGAAAAACCTTTCCGGCATAGATAACAGGAAATTCATGGTATTCCATCCGGCGTGGGGATATTTTGCAAGAGAGTACGGGCTGGAACAGATACCGATCGAGGTTGAAGGCAAGGAGCCGAGTGCGTCAGAGCTTATGCGGCTGGTCGAGACCGCGAAAGCAGGTAACATCACGGTCGTGTTTGCAGCGCCCCAGTTCAACCCTGAGAGCGCCCGCGCCATCGCAGAGGAGATTGGTGGCACGGTTGTATTCATTGATCCGCTTGCAGAGGACTATGTCGCAAACATGCGCGCAGTCTCTGAAACGCTTGGCAGAGATCTGACATCATGACTCTGACTCACGACATGACCGGAGATGTGAGCTGCGAGATGAGATATGCGGTATGAGATAAGATACACGGGAGATATGACATGGCTGAAGAAGTCATCGGTTTGAGGAACGTGTCGGTGCGCTACGGTGACATGCCTGTGCTTGAGGATGTCTCTCTCTCAATATACCAGCACGATTTCCTTGGTATCATCGGACCGAACGGAGGCGGGAAGACCACTCTCCTCAAGGTCATACTCGGGCTGGTGAAGCCTGATAAAGGAGAAGTCCGGGTTTTCGGGGGAGATCCGTTGCAGAACAGGAGATATATCGGGTACGTCCCCCAGTACAGTCTCTTTGACCATAGCTTTCCGATCAGCGTCCGGGATGTGGTGCTGACAGGGCGCGCGAGGCAGGCGCTCTTCAAGCGGTACACCGACCATGACAGGAAACTGGCTCGCAGCGCCCTCGAAGTGGTGGGGATGCTCGCGTTCAAAGAGAGACAGATCGGCAGACTGTCAGGAGGACAGCAGCAGCGGGTCTTTATCGCAAGAGCGCTCGCAGCAGAACCAAAGGTACTCCTGCTCGATGAGCCTGCAGCCGGCATCGACGCGCGTGTGCAGACTGAGTTTTATGAACTGCTCGGAAGACTGAGACAGAAGATGGCGATCGTGATGGTCTCGCATGACATCACAGCAGTCTCGGTGCATGTGAGCAAGATCGCATGTCTCAACCGGAGACTATACTATCACGACTCAAAGGAATTGCTGGCAGAGGATCTGGAAGCGGCATACCAGTGCCCGGTAGAATTGATCGCGCACGGTATCCCGCACCGGGTACTAAGAGAGCACTGAAGAGTGCAATTAAAGATGGCTGGGATGATTCGGGATGATTACGGCACTGGAATACGGATTCATGGTAAATGCGCTTGCAGCAAGCCTTCTTGCTGCCATAGCGTGCGGGATCGTTGGCGTGTATGTGGTGGTGAAGAGGATTGTGTTCATCAGCGGAGGGATATCCCACGCCTCCTTCGGCGGTATCGGGCTTGGATACTTCCTTGGAATCGAGCCTGTGCTCTGCGTGATCCCGTTTGGCATAGCATCAGCGCTCGCCATCGGGGAGGTGAGCCGGCGGACACGCCTGTCAGAGGATTCCGCCATCGGCATCCTGTGGGCGATGGGCATGGCGCTTGGCATCATGTTGATCGCACTGACACCGGGCTACGCCCCTGATCTGCTCAGTTATCTGTTCGGAAACATCCTGATGGTGTCGCGTTCCACGCTCTGGGTCATGCTCGCCCTGGATGTGATCATTGTCACCGTGGTATGCCTCCTGTACAAGGAATTCCTTGCGATAACCTTTGACGAGGAGTTTGCAACGGTGATCGGAATTCCTGCCCACAAACTGTATCTCGTGCTCCTCTGTCTGATCGCGCTGACCGTGGTGATGCTGATACGGGTCGTCGGGGTCATTCTGGTGATCGCTCTGCTGACGATTCCTGCATCAGTGAGCAGACGGTTTACAAACGATATGAGAAAAATGATGGGGATTTCGATCATTTTCGCAGCTTTATTCGCAATCACCGGTCTGTATCTTTCATATCTCTTCGATTTACCATCAGGATCAACGATTGTTCTGGTATCAGGAGTCGTTTTTCTTCTCACTTCATTGATACCGTCCGGACATAACTTTAAGTACTGATAGAATACTAATTATTTTACTGCACAACAGAATCAGCATCGAAATAACAATAACATAAACTATGACATCCGCACGGCTGAATCGCATACAGGTGTCTGCAACGCTCGCCATCGCAAAACTTGCAGCCGAGATCGCAAGAGAGGGGAAGGACGTGATCACGCTCAATCTGGGCGAGCCTGATTTTAGAACGCCGAGACACATCTGCAAATCGACGATACAGTCGCTGCGTCGCGGTGATACGCATTATACGCCGAGTGCGGGCATTCCCGAACTCGTTGAGGCGATCGCGAAGAAATTTCACGCGGATAACCGCCTTGATGTTTCGTCCGATCAAATCCTCGTGACAGCCGGTGCAAAGCAGGCGGTATTCATGGCTATACAGGCTGTTCTGGATGAAGGGGACGATGCGATACTGCTTGATCCGTCGTGGGTCACGTACGACGCATGTATCAGGTATGCCGGCGCCCGCACGGCGTGGGCTCCGACCGATCACGATTTTATGCCCCTTGATCTCGGAGAGCAGATCACAGATAAAACGAAGCTCATCATCATAAACAGCCCGAACAACCCGACTGGCGCTGTATTTGACAGAAAGTATCTCGAAGAGATCGCAGACCTTGCAATCGAGAACGATATCATGGTGCTTTCCGATGAAATCTATGAAAAGATCATCTACGGCAAAACGCACTTCAGCATCGGCTCTTTTGATGGAATGCACGACCGTGTGATCACGATCAACGGTTTTTCAAAATCTTATGCGATGACTGGCTGGCGTCTTGGTTACATGGCTGCGCCGGCAGATGTCACCAGAGCCGCCCTCAAACTGCAATCGCACTCGGTAAGCCATGCAACATCCTTTGTCCAGCACGCCGGCATAACCGCACTCTGTTCGGATCAGAGTTTGGTCGATACGATGACATCCGAATTCAGAGCACGGCGGGATATTCTGGTTGGTGGGCTAAACTCGCTCGGATTCGACTGCAAAAAACCGGATGGCGCTTTCTACGTCTTCCTGAATGTATCAGAGTACGGAGGCGGCGATGCTTTCGCAGAACGGCTGCTAAGGGAAGCGTATATCGCGGTCACGCCAGGATCGGCGTTCGGACCCGGCGGTGCCGATTATATCCGCATATCCTATGCGGCATCCAGAGAAAGGATATACGATGCGCTAAAGCGAATCGGGGATACTATCGCTTAATATGAGCGGCGAGCGGACTGAATGTGGCATAAATCCGATCACCCACTGAAAGATGCATACCTTCAAGCATCTTCGACGGTGTACTCGCTGCGAATTCGAATCCGCAGTCCAGCTTCACCTGCGAGACAGGACTTGATTGGATGATCTCTGTAACCGTCCCTTTCAGATGGTTCTTTGTGGCATCAGGGTGCTTCTGCAACTCGATGTTTGCCGGATCGATGTGGATCTTTACCTGCTCGCCAGCCCGGTAATTCGATATTGCATCGATCGTGGCATTCTCCACCGCCACAACCACCTGACCACCATCGCTTGACGAGATCATTCCTGAAATCACGTTTTCATTGGTGAAAACCGGAACCGGCTTCCTCTTCGCGGTTCCTGCGCCTGCATCAGGCGTGCAGGTATGCCGGATCGCATCCATCAGATCGTCCACAGAGAACGGTTTTATGATATAATCCTTCGCTCCTGCCTGTATCACCCGGTCGATGGTGTCAGACGATCCAAGCGCCGAGATTGCAATGATATTCACATCCGGGTCGCATTTCTTGAGTTCGTCAATCACAACAACCCCGTCCATGTTTGGCATCACAATATCAAGGGTCACGACGTCAGGGCGCTGTCCTGCATCCATCAGTTCGCGATATTTCGCGATGGCTTCATCCCCATCGGCAGCAACCCCCACGATCTCATACCTCTCAGATGCATCATACGTTTCGATGATCTCTTCGAGCATCTCGCGCATGTACGCCGCATCATCCACAATCATAACTCTTTTTGACATCGAATATAACATATAGGACGTAAACCAGATAAATATATCGATATCGAGCAGAAAAAACTATATACCATAAAGGGATAAATCGATGATTGAATGAAACGACTGATAACGATATTAATCCTCCTCGTGGTACTGGCAACCGTGCCTGTTGCATCTGCTGGCTATCTGCAGGTCACCCAGACAACCATGCAATTTCAGGGCACGGACGCAGTATTCATCCTCGATTACGAGCTTGATTTCCTTGCAAAGATCTATGTTCTGGCGTTCGGCAGCGCAAATATCGCACCCGAGATCGAAGCACGATTTACGTCGTTTGACGATGTTGATCTGCAGAAGATAGGCTGTGAACAGGCAACCGTTGTCGTAAAGAACGTTTCACACTACAGCAACGGATATTACTTCCACAACTCGCATGATCTTGGCATGACCTTCGAAAAGCTGGTCGTGGAGTTGCCAGACGGATATTCAAGAAGATACTTAAGTACCAACAAGACTCCGGATATCTATTACGAGAGTGACAGCGGTTAAATCGATGCTTGCCAGTTAGCAATCCGATTTTTGCTGATCTTGTTGAGTTTTAAGGATAATTGTTCAGGATCAGCAGTCGCCAGATCTTTCAGCGTCTTTATCCCTGCACCCCCCAACTGTTTCACTATTGCATCACCGATGCCACCGATTTTAGTCAATTCTGATGCTTTTTTACCCCTGCTTCCTGTAGCTCTGCTCTTCTTCGTGCCGGTACTCTTCTTACCACCCTTTTTACTTTTCTTCTCGTCTTGTTTCTTCTGCCACTCGATGTAGCTACAATACGGGCACCCGATCTCCCACGGACTCTTGCCCTCGCTTGCGATGCGGACGTGGTGCAGCCCGTGCTCCTCGCAGATCGTGTCGGTGATGATCAGTTCACCATATCGCGGCGAAGGGAGTGGCAGTGTGAACGAGCAATCCTGAGCCGGGTTGCTGCATCTGATGAACCTACCGCCTCCCCTGGATAGTTTGACAACAAGATCTGATCTGCATTCGGGGCATGGTCCGACGACCGGGTCGTTCCCGGCTTTCTCGGCGGCTTCCCACTTGAGCTGGTTGCAATACGGACACCCGATCTCTACCGGGCGTTTTCCGCTCTGCACGATCTGGATATGGTGCATTTTGTGCTCCTCGCAGACCTGGTCGGTGACGACCACCATCCCGAACCTTGATGACGGGAGCGAGAGCGTGAACGTACAGTCAGGATAGTTGCCACATCCGATGAACATGCCGAACCTGGATGGGCGTACCGCCATCTCCGCGCCGCACTCGGGGCATGGTCCGACGACCTGATCGTTATACAGCCCATCCCTAAGCTCTTCAGCGATCTTCTCCCTGTTATTCACCAGATCCTCGAATATCTTATCGAGCATATCTCTTGATTCTTTTATCACAGATTCTTCAGTTATTTTCGCCTCTGTGATGAGATCCATATCTTGTTCGAGTTTACTCGTCATATCCGGAACTACAACCGGTGTAGCGTACTTTTTGAGTGTATCTACTACAGAATAAGCGGTTTTCGTCGGTTGGACCGGATTTCCGTGAACATAAGCCCGGTCATACAATTTCTGGATGATTTCGTGGCGTGTTGATTTTGTTCCGAGCCCGAGATCCTCCATCACCTTGATCAGCCTTGCCTGACCGTATCTTGCAGGTGGTTTCGTCGTCTTGCTCTCGATATCGAACTTCTCTACGTCCAGCACCTGTCCTGCTTCCAGATCAGGAAGTATGCGGTCGTCTGATGTATGATACGGATAGTACCATCTCCATCCGGGTTCGACGAGCACCGCGCCGTTTGCAACAAAATCCTCTCCTTTTATCTCGATTACGACCCGGAGCGTCTTCCAGATGGACGCGTCTGCAAAAGTAGCGAAGAACCGCCGCACGACGAGTTCATAGATCTTCCACTCATCGCTTTTCAGTTGTTCTTTACTCGCAATCGCTACAGGGTATATCGGAGGATGGTCTGTGGTCTCCTTTTTCCCGGAAGTTGGTTTGAGTGGTTTTTCAAGTAATCTGGATGCGTATTCCCTGAACGTACTTCCAAGGAACATCGAGACAAGCGATTTCAGGTCGAGAGTCTTTGGATAAACGGTGTTATCAGTTCGAGGATATGAGATGAATCCGTTTGTGTACAGGTTCTCTGCGATCCGCATCGCGTTTGCAGGGCTTATCCCAACTCTACTCGCTTCCCTGATGAACTCGGTGGTGTTAAACGGCGTCGGAGGCTTTTCTGTCCGCTTTCCTCTCTTCACATCAGAAACCGTACCCGATTTCGCATCCTGAATCCTCGCAACCACTCTGTCAAGTTCCTCTCTGTCCCAGAACCGGTCTTTCCTGTGCTTTGATATGAACTGCTGCTCGCCCGGGTGGACCGCGTACAGTTCCCAGTACGGTTTAGGAACGAACGCTTCCCGCTCCTTCTCTCGATCAACGATCAGGGCAAGAGTTGGTGATTGGACCCTACCGGCAGACAAAAACCGCTTTCCGAGCCTTTTTGATGTGACCGAGAGATATCTGGTCAGTGCGGCACCCCAGACCAGATCAATGATCTGACGTGACTCGCCGGCTGCTGCGAGGTTAAAATCGATCAGGCTGAGATTCTTAAAGACCTCCCTGATCTCGGCTGGTGTGATCGCGCTGTATCTCGCCCTGTTCGACTTGATCTTCGGATTCACATCCTTTATTATGTTCAGAGCCTCTACACCGATCAATTCCCCCTCTCGGTCGTAGTCGGTCGCTATTGTTACGGTATCTACCACTTTCCCGAGTTTTTTGAGCGCGGATACGATTTTGGTGTTTCTTTTATCAGGAACTGTTATGATGTCAGCGTGGATGAGGTCACGTGCGTCCGTCTTCTGCCAGTTGTTGTATGTATCAGGAAAATCGATACCAACCACATGCCCGCTGAGCCCGATCACAGAGGTATCTCCTGATTCGTAGGTGTTCACCCCATTTACCCTGACCATCTTCGATGATTTGTTAAAAAGGATGCCTGCGATTCTTTTTGCGGTGCTGTGCTTCTCTGTAATAATCAGGTGCATAATGGTAGTTACTGAAACGCTGTGATATATATCTTTTGAGTGCGCCAAATCGAGCTGCCAAGTATGTGTACAAAAGAGATCGATCCTGATATCCTATGGTCTTCGATCGGCAGTGTGGTTGTATGCATTTGCATACAATTATTAGGAGGTGATCCAGCCGCAGATTCCCCTACGGCTACCTTGTTACGACTTAACCCTCCTTGCGAAGCCCAGATTCGAATCCCCCATCAGGAAGATCCTCATCCAAACCTCACTCAGATGGTTTGACGGGCGGTGTGTGCAAGGAGCAGGGACGTATTCACCGCGCTGTGTTGAAGCGCGATTACTACGGATTCCAGCTTCATGAGGGCGAGTTGCAGCCCTCAATCCG
>DAOVGO010000191.1 GCA_030672345.1 Methanosarcinales archaeon
GAACGCTTCTTTTTCATCCATTTTTTCGTCTCCTATTTCATGCAACAATAGTCATCATGCATTAATAAATAGAAAACGTTATGATATATTAGTTTTATCCTTTCGAAAAACTATATGCCAGCTTAAGTTTACGGAAATGGGTAGTCAAGTATTAAACACAGTTTTCCAATTCGCTCTAAACCAGTTGATAGACTTGTAAAAGCTTGGAAATAAATACCTCGCCTTGCATAATTAGCATTTCTAATTTATGTAACACCTGAGCAAAGCATTTCACAAGTAAATTGAGCTTCTTTATTTAATGCATCAATTAGTTCTTTATTACTCAAAGCAACCACCTTTGAAATATTAAAATAATCATGCGCTTATTGCATCTAACGTTCCTGGTATATCTGAAGTTTTTGCCGATAGACAAAAATTTGGGCGAGCAAAGCGAGCCAGATATACCATATTATGCGATGAAACGTTCGAACTCGGGCCATTTCATGATTATTTTCTTTGAGGCTTCAAAGCCTATATCCAAATATATGGCTCCGATTATTGCCTCAAGCGTTTCTGCAAGATTATCATCATTATCGTATATTTTATTGTGTTCTCTTTCTCCAGTACCCATTTTCAGGAAATTACCAATATTAAGTTGCCTACTAATCTTGGCAAGTGTTTTTCTATTCTCAGCTTGTTTTTTTCTTCAGTGATTTCTCCACTTTTGTTATACCCTTTGTTTTTAATAAGGTAATCCACCAAAATAAGTTTCAAAACGGCATCACCTAAAGTACAAAATGCATCTTGACTTTGAATTGGCGGAGAATTTGGATTTTGTTGTTTAGACTCATTCACACATCCCTTAGTTGTTAATGCTCTGTCCAAAAGATTCTTTTTAATAAAGATATGTCCAATATTCGATTCAAGCTCATTATATTCCATTGTCAAACCCTCATTTATCACAATGACAATTTTGTGAGAACGCTTTTTCGTATAACTTCGTTATATCCGAACTCAAGTTCGCATATTCTTCCATTCTGGCATTATATCTGAAGTATACTTCGCATATACATCCCTTCAGTTGAACCTTCTCACTCATTTTTTGCAACCTGAATTTTTTAATAGGTGTGAATACATAAGTAACTTGCGTATCTTTTCTACGATGACGCATAACATCCCGCAAATGAAAACGACAGATATCTCCGATTTCACTTTTATCCGCCGCTACATGCCCCAAAGCGCGACATTGATACAACCATCTATCAGACTTTCTCCACCTTACACAACGACGATTTCAGTCCTGTAGATCCAGTAATAGGGTCGATAGCCTCATTATCAGTCAGTACATTGCAATTGCACTCCGAAAACCCATGATACAGACAGACGACCCGCGGATCGATGCGATCTGTCACATAAGCCTTGCACTCGACCCTGCCCTCGGCGATTCAATCCCCGCGACATCACCGTCCCCGATACCAAGCCCTGCTGCCGTCTCCGGGTTTATCTCGAGCAGATTCTCCGGAAACTGCTCATAGAGACCCGGAATGTTGCGCATCATCGAGTGGGTGTACATCTCCAGTTTCACGCCGGTCATCAACACTAATGGATACTCTCTGGCTAAATCGGGTTGTGAGATGGGGCTTTCAGCAGGCTCCCTGTACACTGGCAGCGGATCATAGCCCAGTTCTTCCAATCACCCTGAACATATCTCCACTTTCTTGGACGGCGTCAAAAAGCCTTATAGGGATCCATCATATTTCCTGTACACCTCTGGATAGTCCTTGAATTTCGTCATCTTGGGTATACCCCGCAAAATTGATCGCTCCTTGGTCAGTTGAGAACTAACGCAATGCATCGGGTTAAGTAGAGATTCGATTGCACCAATCAGGGGGATGATCTCGGTCTACACGCTTAAAACCCGCGACAGCCGGTGATCAGGAGAATTCGAAGATAGCCCAACCCCACAAGGTTTATGTCTCTCCCCCTCTGATTCCAGTTGATGGAAAAAAATGCGCAACAGCCCAAACTTCCACCAAAGTCACGCTTCAGTGAGTGGTATCACGAACTGCTTGCTGCGGCGGAGATCATGGATGTCAGATACCCGGTCAAGGGTCTGTATGTGTGGCCTCCATTCGGTTTTGCATTACGAAATAAGATTTACTCGATCATACGGGAACTTCTGGACAAAGACGGTCACGAAGAGGCGTTGTTCCCACTTTTAATCCCTGAAAGTGAATTTATGAAGGAAGCAGAGCACATAAAGGGATTTGAGGATGAGGTTTACTGGGTTACACACGGAGGCACCGCGCCGCTGGACGTGAAACTCGCGCTCAGACCCACGAGCGAGACAGCGATCTATCCGATGTACAAGCTCTGGATCAGGTCGCATGCGGACATGCCGCTTAAGCTCTACCAGATCGTGAACACCTTCCGGTACGAGACCAAGCACACACGTCCGCTCATCCGCCTGCGTGAGATCACGTCGTTCAAGGAGGCGCACACCGTGCATACCGACTGGGATGATGCGGCAAAACACGTGGATCTGGCGGTCGAGCTTTATCAGGAGTTTTACAGGAGGCTTGCAGTCCCGACCATCGTTTCAAAGCGCCCCCCTTGGGATAAGTTCCCTGGCGCGGATTACACGCTTGCAGTCGATACCCTGATGCCTGACGGCAAGGTTTTGCAGATAGGGACGGCGCACCATCTTGCAGACAACTTTGCAAAGACATTCGGGATCACTTACGAGGATCCAACCGGCGAGCAACGGTATGCGCACCAGACCTGCTACGGCATATCAGAACGATCCGTCGCCGCCGTGATAAGCGTGCATGGCGATGATCGCGGGCTTGTGCTGCCTCCGGAGGTCGCACCTGTGCAGGTGGCGATTGTGCCGATCCTGTTTGGCGATCGCGATGTGAATGAGAAGGTGCTAAAAGCGTGCGGATCTCTGCGTGATCTGCTCACGGATCAGGGGCTTCGTGTCAGGATCGATGACAGCGATGAGCGCCCTGGCGCCAAATACTACCGATGGGAACTGCGGGGCGTTCCTGTGCGAATCGAGATCGGACCAAGAGATCTTGCACAGAACTCATGTATGCTGGTGCGCAGGGACACGTCACACAAACGGTCGGTGCCGATCGACGCGATCGCAGGCGAGGTGCGAGACTGCATGGAAGCGGTGGTAACTGATATGTACCACGCCGCCATAGAGGCATTAAACTCGAGAATATTTGACTGCGAGACACTGGACGAGGTATCAGAGAGAACGGCTGATGGGATTGCACGGATATGCTGGTGTCTTGACGACGATTGCGGGCGCGAGATGGAAGATATAACAGGCGTCCACATACTCGGGATACCGGTCGAACCGCAGAAGAACGCCGGACAGTGCCCGATCTGCGGCAGAGAGGGCACCATGGTACTGATGGCTCGAACATATTGAAAACAAAGAGAGGGATTAATATCAAACTAAAAAAACGATCCGTTTTACGGAAAGTAAACAGAAATAGGGAAGTTGCTGACGTTGGAGCAGTGGACAACCAGGCACAGCCAGCACAGGAGAGTGCCGATTCCGAGCGCCTTGGTGCGTTCGTGCTCCCTGGCGATCCGATAGGGACGACAGAGGAGTTTCGTGCTGGTGCGCAGACTTATGAGAACGCGGGCAGTATCTGTGCAACTGCCGCAGGAACGGTTAAAATCAATAACAAAGACCGAACCATCTCTGTAATTCCAAGTACAAGCACCCCACCGGTTCTCAAGAGAGGAGACGTGGTTATCGGGCAGGTCACCGGGCTGCGGGAATCGCTCGTGCTTGTAGCGATTGCCGGAGTAAGAGGAGTCATCGATCGGGAGATTCCTGACGTGGGACCCGCCGTCATCCACGTATCCAACATCAAGAATGCGTATGTCAAGGATATCTCGCGTGAGTTCGGATTATTCGATATCGTGAAGGCGAGAATCACCGATCTCAAGAACATGCGCCTTGACACGTCAGAACCTGAAATGGGAGTCATGAAAGCATTCTGCTCAAGATGCAGGACCGCTATGACCAAAAACGGCTCCAAACTGGTGTGTCCGGAGTGCAAACAGGTAGAGACAAGGAAAATATCCACGGATTATGGAACCGGTATCATCTGAGCCGGCGGTCATGGATCGGGTGATGGAGTATTGCAGACGGGTTGACAGGGAGTTTAAACTGAAACGGGTGATATTATTTGGTTCGAGAAGCAGAGGCGACTTTTATCCACATAGCGATATTGACCTTCTCCTGATCTCGGATGAGTTCCCTGATGACTGGTTTGCAAGGCAGGCAAGACTGTGTTTTCTGAAACTGAGACAGATCGAGCCGATCGGTTATACCACAGACGAGATACAGAGGATGAAGGATCAGGGCAACACATTCATCGAAAATATCCTTCGAGAAGGGACGGAGATTAAATCGGAACCAGATCATAAGAAGAGATGAACTCAATCGACGAGAAAGTGAACAAAGCCATCGAAAAGATCAAATTGTTGGACGGATCTGGAAAAGTCAGATTCGTTATCAGGTACGGTTCGTCTGTTAACGGTACGATGACAGAAGATTCAGACCTCGATCTGGCGATCTATTACGATGGCAAAGACGACAGCGAATTATCCCGATACCGATTTAAAGTGCTTTCCAGTCTTTTTGATGACATCTATGACATTCAAATCTTCCAACAACTTTCCATGTACGTAAGAACAGAAGTTCTGAAAGGAGATGTGGTCTACTGCAGAGATCGGATTTTTTTGTACGATGTTGCGTGGCAGACGATAAAAGAATTTGATGCATTCAAACATCGGTATTATGATTATATCGAAAGACAGAGCCTTTGATGACAGTGTTATTCTTTTATACAAATATTGATATGATATGGAGCACACCCTCATGAAGGTCATGGTTGCAGAGTACGCGATCTCAACCGGTGACCCGGATATCATCGGCGAAGGCTGCGCTATGCTTGCATTGCTTGCAAACAGCTTCGATGCATCCGGGCATCAGGTGCGATATCCTGCAAGACGTCCGGTCACTGGAATCAGGGGAGAATGGGTCAAATGCACCGATTTTGAGCGATCGGTCGAAGAGATCGCGCGTACGTGCGATGCAGGCATCGTAATCGCTCCTGATGATATTCTCACCGATCTGACCCGGATTGTTGAGGAAAACACGGTCAATCTCGGCTGTCCGAGCGAATCGGTCAGAAAGTGCGCCGACAAACTCGTATGCTCGCAGATCCTGTCGGATAACGGGATCGCGGTCCCTGAAATGGTTGACGATGCCGGGATGTACGTGATCAAACCGAGATGGGGCTGTGCTTCGGATGGGATATCGGTCGTGCCGGAGAAGGTAGACCTCGGTGACGGTTTCATTATGACTGAGTTCGTGGAAGGGGAGCATCTGAGTGCGAGCCTGATCATCGGCGAAACGACGCTTCCGCTCACCGTGAATAAGCAGGTGGTTGAGGTCGGGGCAGGGATCGGGTACGACGGCGGGATCGTGCCGTACCACACGCCCCGGTGGGACGAGATTATGGACGTAGCTGCGTCTGCGGCGCATGTGCTTGGATGCAAAGGTTATGTCGGGCTTGATATCGTTGCAGGCGACCGGCTGTACGTGGTGGACGTGAATCCGAGACCGACGACCTCGATACTCGGGATTGTGAGGGTCATCGATCACGAGATAGGAGATCTGCTCATCAGAGCGAGGTTCGGGGGGCTTCCTGATGTAATCGGGATCACAGGATCGTTTTCATTCACAAAGTCGGATCTGGCGGAGATATTAGGGGCATTGAAGATCGAGGTGCCGGTATTTGATGAGGAGGAGGTTGCACCTACGAATTACAGTTAGGTGTTAAGCGGCGTTGATTCAAAAAGATATCAATTTTGGGGATTTTTTGGTCGGGATTTTGTTACGGTTGGGATGTGAATCACACGAATGGTGCGAATGTTTTGGGAATATGGATATGGATATGGATTTTTTGTGCAGAAAACGCCCCATGATGTTTAGATGAGGCTTTCGCCCATCATTTGACCCTGGATGGGGCACAACCCGGATTTTCCAGTGATAGAATAGGATACCCGCTCCCAAACGTTTTGGGACCGGTATGGATTTGGGGCACTTGGGGATCTGACCCAAAAAGGCATGAGATGAGAACCGGGGCATGTTCCTCAACCATCATGACGCCCACCGTCTTAGGGTTCACCGAAAAATAACCTATCGAAATCAACTCGTCTCATGCACACCAGAATCTCTTGGTAATATAGAGTAATTCCATTTAGGATGCAATGAGTGTGGTTGTATTTGTAGTTGCGCCATATCGTCATCCGAAAACTTGATTCCTTTCTCATATTCTCGCTCATCTATGTGTGCTGCCACGCTCAGACCTTTGTTTGTTGCCGTGCCACCAATCAGTTTAATGACAGTTTCATAACTGACCAGAGGCTGTCCCCTCCAGTTCATACTGATAACCTTAACTCCGAATGAATAGGGGATAGGTCTCATCCAAATATCCTATAACGTACTCCTTTTCGCAAATCAAACAAACCTAAGTACCGATACCTTTATCATAAC